>JALOLQ010000019.1 GCA_025455895.1 Solirubrobacteraceae bacterium | reverse complement strand
AACATCGGCATCACCAGGTCGCTGAGGCAGTCACCGTCGCGGTTCAGCGCCGGAACGACGAGCGGGACGTCGGCCGCTCCGGACACGAGACCGGCATAGGTCGCGTCGATCAGCACCGGTTGATAGGCGACGTCCGGATGGCGCCCCGCGGCGGCATCCATCTCCTCCTTGAGCATGCCCTCGTAGACGGGCGAGACGGTCCACTTCGGCCCGCCGTAGACGCGTCCGCCCATCCGCTGGGCCTGGCGGAACGCGTACTCGGCGACCGCCCGGCAGGTCGATCGGGTGATCCGCTCGGTGCGGAAGGCGAGCTCGCCCGGGCTGCCGGGGTCACCCTCGCGCCACTGCTCGGCGCCGTAGGCGTCCTCGACGGCCATGCGCACGATCGAGATCGGGTGATGGACGCCGGCGATCGGCGTCACGCCCGGGATCCGCCGCGCCGTGCGGATGATCACCCGCCCGCCGACCTCCTCGCGCAGGATCCGGTTCGGCGAACCCACGTCGCCGGCGCCCTCGGGGGTGATCGTGGCGGCCTTGATCCCGTAGCCGGCGGCGCGCATGGCCGCCGCGGCCTCGCTGACGACGGCGTTCTGCGTCGCGCGGCGACGCTCGAGCGAGAGGTCGAACCGCTGCAGCGCCACCTCCAGGCCGATGACGTCCGGCGCGAACACGCGCAGCGCCTGCTCGAGCAGTTCCTGGCCGGTCTGGTCGCCTTCGAGGACGACGATCGCGAGCGTTTCGGGCATGGCGCCCGATAGTACGCTCCGGGCGGTGGACGCCGAGCGGTGCAGCTGGTGCGGGGCGGAGGTCGGCACGGGCGACGGCTACCGGGCGTTCGAGCCCGCCGGCGAGCGCCGCGCGGCCTTCTGCCGCCTGGAGCACGTCGTCCCGTGGGTCATGCGCGGGGCCCACTGGTCCGCGGGAGTGCTCCCGGACGACGAGCTGCGCGACGGGCTCCCGGCGCGCTGCGCCCACTGCGACGGGCCGCTCGGCGACACGGGGATCCTCGCCGTGCGCCACCGCGGCGAGCACCGGATCGCCGACGGCTTCTGCTCGGCCGAGCACCTGCGGGCCTGGGCGGCCGCCGGCGGACGCTGGCGCTGAGCCCGAGCGCGACTCAGGCCTCGGGGGCGGAGCCCTCGAGGCCGAGCTCCGCGGCGCGCTCCTCGAGCGCGCCGATGACGAGCGCGATGTGCTCGTCGAAGTCCACCCCGAGCTGCTCGGCGCCCTCGCGCACCTCGTCGCGGTTCACCGCGGCGGCGAAGCTCGGCTGCTTGAGCTTCTTCTTGACCGACTTGGGGGTCAGGCCGTGGATGCCCTGGGGGCGCACGTAGGCGCAGGCCAGCACGAACCCGGACAGCTCGTCGACGGCGTAGAGGGTCTGCTCGAGCTCCGAGTCCCGCGAGACGCCCATGAAGTCCGCGTGCGAGGCGATCGCGCGCACGATCACGGGGTCGGCGTCGCGCTCCTCGAGCACGCGCATCGCCGTGCGCGGGTGGCCGTCCTGCGCGTCCATGTCCGGGAAGCGCTCGTAGTCCATGTCGTGCAGCAGGCCGACGACGCCCCAGAGCTCCTCGTCGTGGCCGCCGCGGCGCGCGTAGGCGCGCATCGACGCCTCGACCGCCTGGCAGTGGCGCCGCAGCGGCTCGGACGACACCCACTCGCAGAGCAGGGACCACGCCTCCTCGCGCGAAATGCTCGTCGACATGACTGTTACCCTAGCCCGGCGCCCGCGGCCCGCCGCTCCGGCGCCCGCGCTCATGGAGAAGTTCGTCATCGATGGCGGCGTCCCGTTGTCCGGCACCGTGGTTCCGGCCGGCAACAAGAACGGCGCGCTGCCGATCCTCGCCGCCTGCGTCCTGACCACGGACGAGGTCGTCGTGCGCAACGTCCCGCGCATCCGCGACGTGGAGGCGATGCTCACCGTGCTCGACGGGCTCGGGGTCCGCATCACCCGCAGCGGCGACCACGAGGTGACCCTCTGCGCGGCGGACGTCGACGCCCACGCCGAGGTGGACCGCCGCCACGCCGAGGCGATCCGCGCGTCGTTCCTGCTCGCCGGGCCGCTGCTCGCGCGCTTCGGCCGCGCCGTCATGCCGCCGCCGGGCGGCGACGTGATCGGCCGCCGCCGGCTCGATCCGCACCTCGACGCGTTCGAGGCCCTCGGCGCCCGGTTCGAGAACGATCGCGACATCACGCTCGAGGCGCCCGCCGGTGGGCTGCGCGCCGGCACGGTGTTCATGGACGAGCCGTCGGTGATGGCGACCGAGAACGCGCTGATGGCCGCCGCGCTCACCCCCGGCGAGACCGTGATCGGCAACGCCGCCTGCGAGCCGCACGTGCAGGACCTCGCGCGGATGCTCGTGAAGATGGGCGCCGACATCCGCGGGATCGGCTCGAACGTGCTCACCGTCACGGGCCGCGCCGAGCTCGGAGGCTGCCGTCACGACATCGGGCCCGACCACATCGAGATCGGCTCGTTCATGGCGCTCGCCGGCGTGACCGGCGGCGAGATGCGCATCGTCGACACCGATCCCGACGACCTGCGGATGATCCGCCTGGTCTTCGGCAAGCTCGGGCTGCACAGCGAGCTGGACGGGGCCGACGTGCTGATCCCCGGCGGCCAGAAGCTCGTCGCCACGCGCGACGTGGGGGAGTACAAGGCGAAGGTCCAGGACGGCCCGTGGCCGGCGTTCCCGGCCGACCTCACGTCGATCGCGATCGCCCTCGCGACCCAGACGGAGGGCTCGGTGCTCATCCACGAGTGGATGTTCGAGAACCGGATGATCTTCACCGACAAGCTCGTGCTGATGGGCGCCGACATCGTCATGTGCGACCCGCACCGCGCGATCATCAGCGGTCCGAGCCGGCTGCGCGGCGAGCGGGTCGAGTCTCCGGACATCCGGGCGGGCATGGCGATGCTGATCGCCGCGCTGTGCGCCGAGGGCCGCAGCGAGATCGGCAACATCCGCCAGATCGACCGCGGCTACGAGCGCATCGACGAGCGCCTGCGCGACCTCGGGGCGCGGATCGAGCGGGTCGCCGATCCGCTGCCGGTCCCCGCCGCACCCGGCCCGTCGTGAGCGTCCGGATCCCCAGCGGCACGCGCGACGTCCTCCCGGAGGAGATGGGCGAGCTGCGGCGCATCGAACGCGCCCTGCTCGGCACGTTCCTGGAGGCCGGCTACGGCGAGGTGTCCACGCCGGCGGTCGAGTACGAGGAGACGCTGCGGCTCGCGGACCAGGGGCTGCGCCCGGCCTACCGGGTGGTGGACGACCACGGTGCGACGCTGGCGCTGCGGGCCGACATGACCGTTCCGATCGCCCGGGTGGTCGCCACGCGCTACGCGACCGCCGAGCCGCCGCTGCGCTTCTGCTACTCCGCCCACGCCTACCGCGCGGTGCGCCCGCACCGGGGCCAGATGCGCGAGTTCCTCCAGTCGGGCGTCGAGCTCGTCGGCGCCCCGGGGCCCGAGGGCACCGCCGAGGCGCTCACCGTCCTGTGCCGCGCGCTGGAGGCCGCGGGGCTGCGTGAGTTCCGGGTCGGTCTCGGCGACGCCGCGCTGTATCCGCGGCTGCTCGCCGCCTACGGGGTCGGCGAGGCCGACCGCGAGCGCCTCCTGCACGAGCTGGCCACGCGCGACCTCGTCGGCCTGGACCGGATCGTCGCCGAGCTCGGGCTGCCGGCCGACGCGTCCGCGATGCTCGGCGGCGTCCCCCGCCGGCGCGGCGGCCCGGAGATCCTCGAGGGCAACGCCGCGCCGCTGGACGCCGCGCTCGAGGACCTGCGCGCCGTGCTCGGCGAGCTCGCGCCGGACATCGCCGCGCGGGTGATCGTCGACCTCGGCCGCTTCCCGCGCATGGGCTACTACACCGGCGCGATGTTCGAGGTCTACGACCCCGAGGTCGGCGAGCCGCTCGGCGGCGGCGGGCGCTACGACGACCTGCTCGGGCGCTTCGGGCGCCCGCTGCCCGCCGTCGGCTTCGCGCTCGGCGTCGACCGGATCCACGGCGCGCTCGCCGGCGAGGAGCGGGGGGAGACGCGCGCATGAACCGCTTCGGGCTGATCATCGCCGTGCCCCGCGGCGCGCTCCTGACCCCCTCGCTCGACGCGCTCGACGCGCTCGGGATCGACACGCGCGAGGTGCGCGAGAACGACCGCAAGCTCCTGTTCGAGGACGTCGGCATCGTGACGATGCGCCCCTCGGACGTGCCGACCTACGTCGAGGCCGGGGCCGCCGACATCGGGATCACCGGCAAGGACGTCCTGATGGAGCAGCGCGAGCGCCAGGTGTTCGAGCTGCTCGACCTCGGCTTCGGCCCGTGCACGATGGTGCTCGCCGGGGAGGACGGGCCCGACCGCGCCGCCGAGGCGCTGCGGCGCCTGGGCGTCATGCGGGTCGCGACGAAGTACCCCCGGATCGCCGCGGAATACCTCGAGCGCACCGGTCGGCAGGCCGAGATCGTCGAGGTCAAGGGCTCGGTCGAGCTCGCGCCGCTCACCGGGCTCGTCGAGGCGATCGTCGACCTCACCGCCACCGGCACGACGCTGCGCGAGAACGGGCTCGTGATCCGCGAGGAGATCGCGCCGTCCACGGCGCGGCTGATCGCCAACCGCGTCGCCCACCGCGTGAAGGCCGCGGCGATCGACGAGGTCGTGGAGCGCCTGCGTGGCGCCTAGCGTCCGCCGCCGGCTCGACGAGTCCGCGGGCGCGCGCCGTCTCGCCGCCGAGCTGCGCGGGCTCGTGCCCGCCGGGGCGGACGTCGGCCCGCAGGTTTCGCAGATCCTCGCCGCGGTGCGCGACGGCGGTGATGCGGCGCTCGCCGAGGCGGTCGCGCGGCACGACGACTGGAGCGGGCCGGTGCGCGTCACCGGCGCCGAGCTCGACGCGGCGGTCGATGCGCTCGAGCCCCCGGTGCGCCGCGGCCTGGAGGTCGCGATCGCGAACGTCGGCGCCGTGGCCCGCGCCGGCCGCGGGGGCGACGTGGACGTCGACCTGCCCGAAGGCCAACGCGTGCGGCTGCGCGAGATTCCCGTGCAGCGGGCGGCGATCTACGTTCCCGGCGGCCGCGCCCCGTACCCCAGCAGCGTCGTGATGGGCGCCGTGACCGCGGCCGAGGCCGGGGTCGAGGAGGTCGTCGTCTGCGCCCCGGGCGCGCACCCGGTGATCCTCGGCGCGTGCGCGCTGTGCGGCGTGCGCGAGGTGCACCGGATGGGCGGCGCGCAGGCGATCGCCGCGCTCGCGTACGGGACCGAGACGATCGAGCGCGTGGACGTCATCGCGGGCCCCGGCAACCTCTGGGTGCAGGAGGCCAAGCGCCAGGTGTCCGGCGTCGTCGGGATCGACGGCTTCGCCGGGCCCAGCGACGTGCTCGTCCTCGCCGGCGCCGGGGCCGACCCGGCGCTCGTGGCGATCGACCTGCTCGCCCAGGCCGAGCACGGGGACGGGACGCTCGCCGTCGCCGTCAGCGCCGACGAGGAGCTGCTCGACGACGTCGCCGCCCGGGTGGCCGGCGCCGAGGCCACCGGCGCGGTGCTCGTGCTCGCCGGCGTCCCGGACCTCGAGACCGGCCTCGCCCTCTCCGAGGCGTTCGCCCCCGAGCACCTCGAGCTGATCGGCGCGGACGCCGAGGCGCTTGCGCCGCGCGTGCGCCGCGCAGGCTGCGTCTTCGTCGGCGCCGCCGGGGCGACCGCGTTCGGCGACTACGTCGCGGGCTCGAACCACACGCTGCCCACCGGCGGGGCGGCGCGCTTCGCCTCCGGGCTGAACGTGCGCCACTTCCGCCGGCGCATGAGCGAGGTCCACATCGGGCCCGCGGCGGCGGCGCTCGCACCCTCCGGCGCGGCGATCGCCCGGGCGGAGGGCTTCGGCCTGCACGCGTCGTCGATGGAGGTGCGGGAGAATCCCCGCCGATGAGCCGCCGCGCCGAGATCCACCGTGACACCGCCGAGACGCAGATCCGCCTTGCGCTCGGCCTCGACGGGACCGGCGCGGGCACCCGCGCGACCGGCGTCGGGTTCCTGGACCACATGCTCGACCTGCTCGCGCGCCACGGGCGCCTGGACCTCGACGCGCAGGTCAGCGGCGACCTCGAGACCGGGGCGCACCACACCGTCGAGGACACCGGGCTCGCCCTGGGGCGCGCCCTGGACGAGGCGCTGGGCGACCGCTCCGGGATCACCCGCTACGGGCACGCCGTCGTGCCGATGGACGAAGCGCGTGCGCTCTGCGCGATCGACGTCTCCGGCCGCCCGCTGCTCGTCTTCCACGCCGATCTCCCGCCCGGCGGCACCGGGGGCTTCGACCACGAGCTGGTCGACGAGTTCTTCCGCGCGGTCGCGAGCACCGCGAAGCTCACCCTGCACCTGGAGATCGAGCGCGGCACCAACGCGCACCACATGATCGAGGCGGCGTTCAAGGCGTTCGCCCGCGCGCTGCGCGCGGCGGTCGCGATCGACCCGTCGGAGACCGGCGTGCCGTCCACGAAGGGGACGCTGACCGCGTGAGCGAGCCGGCGGCGACGATCGGGATCGTCGACTACGGCGTCGGGAACCGGCGCTCGATGGAGAAGGCGGTCGAGCGGGTCGGCGCCCGTGCGGTGCTCAGCGCCGACCACGACGCGCTGCGCGCCGCCGACGGCCTCGTGCTTCCCGGGGTCGGGGCGTTCCCGGCCGGGATGGCGTTGCTGCGCGAGGCCGGTCTCGACGAGCTGCTGCGCGAGCGGACCGCCGCCGGCGTGCCGCTGTTCGGCGCCTGCCTGGGCATGCAGCTGCTGTTCGACGGCTCCGAGGAGCACGGCGGCGCCGAGGGGCTCGGCCTGATCGGCGGCGTGGTCCGGGCGCTCGACGCCCCGGGCCTGAAGCTGCCGCACATCGGCTGGAGCGAGGTCCGCTGGCGCGGCGCCTCACCGCTGCTCGACGGTCTGCCGGACCCGTCGGTCTTCTACCACGTGCACTCCTACGTGCCCCACCCGGCGGATCCCGAGGACGTCCTCGGCGAGAGCGAGTACGGTGCGCCCTTCGCGAGCGTCGTGGGGCGCGGCCGCGTGTTCGGCGCCCAGTTCCACCCCGAGAAGAGCTCCGTCCACGGCCTGCGCCTGCTGCGCAACTTCGCCGGACTCTGCACCCGCGCCCCCGCATGATCCTCTATCCCGCGATCGACATCCTCGACGGCCAGGCCGTCCGCCTCGTCCAGGGCGACTTCGACGAGCGCACCGTGTACCGCGACTCGCCGCTGGAGGCCGCGCGCGCGTGGGTCGAGGCCGGGGCGCGGTTCCTGCACATCGTCGATCTCGACGGGGCCAAGGACGGCACGCCCGCCAACCTGCATCACGTGCAGGCGATCACCGACGCGCTGCCGGTGCCGGTCCAGCTCGGCGGCGGCCTGCGCTCGCTCGCCTCGGTGCGCGCCGCGCTCGACGCCGGCGCCGAGCGGGTCATCCTCGGCACCGCGGCGCTGCGCGACGTCGACCTGCTCGACGACTGCCTGGCCGCGTTCCGCGAGCGTGTGATCGTGAGCATCGACGCCCGCGGCGGGCGCGTCTCCGTCTCCGGGTGGCAGGAGAGCACCGGCCTGCCCGCCGAGGAGGTGATCGAGTCGCTCCAGCACCGCGGCGTGCGCTCGTTCGTCTACTCGAACGTCGACCGTGACGGGATGCTCGGCGGCGTGGACACCGCCGAGGTCACGCGGATCGCGAACGTCGTGCGCGGGCGCTTCATCTACTCCGGCGGCGTCGGCACGCTCGAGGACCTGCGCGCGCTGGCGGCGCTGCGCCAGGTGAACCTCGGCGGGGTGATCGTCGGCAAGGCGCTCTACGAGGGGCGCTTCACGATCGACGAGGGCCAGCGGGCGCTCCAGGGCGCGTAGTGCACCTCAAGCGCGTCATCCCCTGCCTCGACGTCGACGCGGGCCGGGTCGTCAAGGGCACGAACTTCGTCGACATCCGTGACGCGGGCGACCCCGTCGAGCTGGCCGAGCGCTACGACGCCGAGGGCGCCGACGAGCTCGTCTTCCTCGACATCACCGCCACGCACGAGAAACGCGACACCGTCGCCGAGCTGGCCCGGCGCACCGCCGACAACGTCTTCATCCCCTTCACCATCGGCGGCGGGATCCGCTCGGTGCAGGACGCCCAGGCGGTGCTCGACGCGGGCGCCGACAAGGTCAGCGTGAACTCCGCGGCACTCGCGCGCCCGGAGCTGCTCGACGAGCTCGCCGCCCGCTTCGGCGCCCAGTGCGTCGTGCTGGCCGTCGACGCCAAGGCGCGCGAGGACGCCGGCGGCTGGGAGGCCTACGTCGCCGGTGGGCGCACGCCGACCGGGCGCGACGCCGTGGCGTGGATCCGCGAGGCGGTCGAGCGCGGGGCGGGGGAGATCCTGCTCACGAGCATGGACCGGGACGGGACCAGCGACGGGTACGACCTGCCGCTGACCTCGGCCGTGGCCGAGGCGGTCGGCGTGCCCGTCATCGCCTCCGGCGGGGCCGGGACGCTCGACCATCTCGTCGAAGCGCTGCAGGCCGGCGCCGACGCGGTGCTCTGCGCGTCGATCTTCCACTACGGCGTCTACACCCTCGCCGAGGCCAAGGCGCACCTCGCGGCCGCGGGGATCGCGGTGCGGCCCGCGGCGAGCGCCTGATCAGCCGCCCTGGCGCTCGCGCGCCAGGCGCGCCCGGTCGCGCTTGGGCGGCTTGAGCTCCGGCGTGTCGCCGGGCTCGAGCTCCACCGGGCCGTTCCCGGGGCGCAGGTCGTAGGCGAAGAGGCTCGTCTGCCCGTTGAGGAACAGGTAGCGCCCGTCGCTGATCACCGGGTTGAACTTGCCCTTGCGCACCGTCCAGACCTGGCGCCCGGTCGCGGCGCCGAGCGCCGTCGTGTGGCCGTTGAGCGTCGAGTAGAAGACGAGGTCCCCGATCAGCTGGATGCCGCCGGAGATGCGGCCCTCGGCGCGATGGGTCCAGCGCGTGTCGCCGGTGCGCGCGTTGAGCGCGTAGAGCGTCCCGTCGTACGAGCCGACGTACACCGTCGGCCCGATCCCCGCGGCGCTCGTGACGGCCGCCGACGAGTAGATGTAGTCGCCGGTGCCCTTGCGCCAGGCGAGCGCGCCGTTCGCGGTCGAGAACGAGTACATGCTGCCGTTCGTGTTGCCGACGTAGACGCGCCCGAAGGCGACCGACGGCGTCGCGTAGAACCGCCCGCCGCCGAGGCCGAACGCGCCGCCGCCCCCGGTGACCGACCAGATCTTGCGGCCGCTCCGCGCGCTCAGCGCGTGCACGCGGCCGCCGTAGTCGCCGAGGAAGAGCTTGCCGTCCTCGTAGGCCAGCCCGCCCTTCACGGCGCCCGCGGCCTTGTACGTCCAGCGCAGCCTGCCGTCGTCGGCGCGCAGCGCGTAGACGGTGCCGTTCTCGCTGCCGATGTAGACCGTGTCCCCGACGACGAGCGGCGAGGTCTCGGTCCGGCTCGGCAGCGTGCGCGACCAGCGCACGCGCGGGTACTCGACGTTGAAGGCGACGACCCGGCCCTGCTTGGAGCCCTTGTCGCCCTCGAGGATCGTGAGGAAGAGGACGCCCTTCCAGTAGGCCGGGGAGGAGGCCGCGAGGTGGCCGAGCTTCTTCTTCCAGTAGACGACGCCGCTGCGGCGCTTGATCGCGTAGAGCGCCCCGTTGTTCTTCAGCAGGTAGAGGCTGCTGCCGCCGGCCACCGGCCCGAACTCGAGCAGCTCGTCGCCGCGCACCGCCCAACGCTGCGGGAACGGCGGGCGGGCGGGCTGGGCGAGCGGGAAGTCGCGCGTGCGGGCGCGGGTGAACCCGTACTCGGGCCACTCGAACGAGCGGTCGCGCGGCTCCGGCTCGGGCTCCGGCGGAGCCGGAGCGGGCGCCCGGAAGGCCACCTCCGGATTGGAGACGTCGGCCGGGCGGTCGTTGGCGAGCGCGTAGACGAGCACGCCCGCGGTGAGCGCGATCAGCGCGGCCAGCCCGCCGACGAGGAGGCGGGCCTTGCGGGTTCGCGGGATCATGCGTCTCCTATGGTCGCAAGCGAGGTGGTCGCCGGACTGCAGTCCACGCCCTGCGGGCGCCGGCTGCTGGACGCGGCCGAGGGCCGCGACGACGTGTGGCTCGTGGGCGGGGCCGTCCGGGACATGCTGCTGGGGAACGCTCCGCGCGAGCTCGATGTTGCGGTCGAAGGGGACGTCGCGTCGCTCGCCGCGGCGCTCGGGGGCGAGGTCCTGCACCACGAGCGCTTCGGCACGGCGACCGTCACGGCGGGCTCCTGCCGCTACGACCTCGCACGCACCCGCACCGAGACCTACGCCGAGCCCGGTGCCCTGCCGGACGTCGCGCCGGCGTCGATCGCGGCGGACCTCGCGCGCCGCGACGTGACGATCAACGCGATCGCCGTGCGGCTGCCCGGCGGCCATGTGGAATGCGTGCCGCACGCGTGGGAGGACCTCCAGCAGGGCACCCTGCGGGTCCTGCACGACGCCTCGCTGCACGACGATCCGACGCGGCTGTGGCGGATCGCCCGCTACGCGGCCCGGCTCGGGTTCACCGTCGACCCGCACACGGCGGCGCTCGCGGGCCGCGCCGGGCCCGGCGCGGTGAGCGGCGAGCGCCTCGGCCACGAGCTGCGCCTCGCGCTCGCCGAAGCGGACCCGTGCGCGGTGTTCGAGCAGGTGGAGGCGCTGAACCCGATGGCGCTGCCGGAAGGATTCACCGCACGGCCCGCCGTGCTCGCCGAGGCGCTCGCGCTGCTGCCCGACGAGGCACGCGGAGATCTCACCGTGCTGGCGGGCTGCGTCGCGGCGATGGACCTCGACCTGCTCGAGCGCTGGCTCGACCACCTCCAGTTCCCGGCCGGCGACCGGGACGTCGTCGCGGCGGCGTCGCGCTGGGTCACCGGGGCGCCGCTGCGCGCCGCCGACGGGCCCGTCGAGATCGCACGCGCGGCGCGCGGGGCCCCGCTCGAGGCCGTGGCGCTCGCCGGCGGCCCGAACGCCCGCGCCTGGCTCGACGAGCTGCGCCACGTCCGGCTCGAGATCACCGGCGAGGACCTGCTCGAGGCCGGGGTCCCCGAAGGACCCGAGATCGGCCGGCGGCTGCGCGCCGCGCTCGAGCGCCGACTCGCCGGCGAGGTCCACGGGCGCGAGCAGGAGCTGCGCGCCGCGCTCGAGGTCTAGATTGGCTGTCGTGAGGACCGCAGCCCCGTTCCGCACCGAGGACGGCGCGCTCGCGCTGACGCTGCCCGGGGGCGAGGTGCGCTTCACCACGCGCCGTGGGCCCGACCTGCGCGACTGGCGCGCCCCGGCCGTGCGCGCCGCGCTGGGGCGCCTCGCCGGCCTCCCGGAGGACCGCGTCGCCCAGGGCGAGCAGGTGCACGCAGCGCACGTCCGCGTCGTCCGCGATCCCGCGGAGCTCGCCGCCGTGGAGCCGGCCGACGGCCAGGCCACCGCGCTCCCCGGCGTGGCGTGCGTCGTGCGCGTCGCCGACTGCCTGCCCGTCGCGCTCGTCGCCCCGGAGGCCGTCGCGGCCGTCCACGCCGGCTGGCGCGGGCTCGCGGGCGGCGTCGTCGAGGCCGGCGTCCGGGCGCTGCGGGAACTCGGCGCGAGCGAGATCCGCGCCGCGCTCGGCCCGTGCGCCCGCGTCTGCTGCTACGAGACCGGCGAGGAGGTCCACGCCGCGTTCGCGCACCACGGCGCCGCGGCCCGCCGGGGCGACCACGCCGACCTCCCCGCGATCGCCACGGCGATCCTCTGCGAGGAGGGCGTGACCGAGACCCACGACAGCGGCCACTGCACCATCTGCGATCCCGGCTTCTGGTCGCATCGGCGCGAGGGCGGGACCGCCGGGCGCCAAGGAGGCCTCACATGGCGGAACTGATCCACGGCCTGACCGCCGAGCGCGTGCGGGCGAACCTCGCGGCGGTCCGCGCCGACGTCGAGGCGGCGTGCACGCGCGCCGGACGCGACCTCGCCGCCGTCGAGATCCTCGCGGCGGTGAAGTACGTCCCGCTCGAGGAGGTCGGGGTCCTCGCCGACGCGGGGATCACGCTCGCCGGCGAGAACCGCGCCCAGGAGCTCGTCGCGAAGGCCGAGCGCTGGGGCGACCGGCTCACCTTCGACTTCATCGGGCACCTCCAGAGCCGCAAGGTCAAGCAGGTGCTCCCGCACGTGCGCTGGATCCACTCGGTGGCCTCGGACTCCGTGCTCGCCCAGCTCGAGCGCCACGGGACGCCGCAGACCGAGGTCCTCGTCGAGGTCAACGTCGCCGGGGAGGAGGCCAAGAGCGGCGTGCGCCCGCAGGACCTCGACGCGTTCCTCGAGCGCTGCCCGGTGCGCGTCGTCGGCCTCATGACGATGCCGCCGCTCGCCGCGGCGCCCGAGGACAACCGCCGCTGGTTCGCCGCCCTGCGCG
>JALOLQ010000248.1 GCA_025455895.1 Solirubrobacteraceae bacterium | reverse complement strand
TCGGGCTCCGGCTCGGCGCGGCGCGCACGCCGCGGTGCCGGGGCGGGCGCCGGCGTGTCCGGCTCCGTCGAGCCCTCCCAGGAGAGCCGCGGCAGCCACTCGAGCCAGGCCGGCAGGTACCAGTTGCGCTCGCCGAGGAGCTTCATCACCGCGGGCAGCAGCACGGCGCGCACGATCGTCGCGTCGATCGCGATCGCCACGGCCAGGCCGACGCCCATCTGCTTGAGGTCGATCTGGCTCAGCGTCGCGAAGACCGCGAACACCGCGACCATCACGAACGCGGCGCTCGTCACGGTGCTCGCCGTCGAGAGGATGCCTTCGCGCACCGCGTCCTCGGTGCGCCGCCCGCGGTCGACGGCCTCGCGCACCCGGCTGAGGATGAACACGTGGTAGTCCATCGAGAGGCCGAAGAGGATCACGAACAGGAACATCGGCAGCCAGGTGACGACCGCGCCGGTGGACTCGAAGCCGAGCAGCCCCTCGAGGTGCCCCTGGCCGAAGACCCAGGTGAGCACCCCGTAGGCCGCCGCGACCGACAGCAGGTTGAGCACGATCGCCTTGATCGGGACGACGATCGACCGGAACGTCACGAGCAGCAGCAGGAAGGCGAGCGTGAGGACGAACACGAACACCCACGGGGCACGGCTCTGCATCAGCTGGTTGAAGTCCTCGGTGGCGGCGGTCATGCCGGTCACCGAGGCCCTCGCCGCGTCGGTCGCCCCGATCGTCGCGGGGATCAGCGTCTCGCGCAGGTCGGCGAGCGCCCGCGTGGACGTCTCGTCGGCACCGTCGCCGGCCATCGGCAGGATCACCTGCGCGACGCGCCCGTCGGCGGAGACGGTGACCTCGGTCGGCGTCATGAAGCGCCCGGTGGCCAGCGCGCGCTCCTCGAGCCGCTCGATCGCGGCCTGCACCTGCGGGGCGCGCACGTCCCGCGCGGTGACCGCGACGGGGAAGGCCGCCTGCATGCGGTCGTAGACGCGCATCACCTCGAGCTTGCGCGGCAGGTCGTCGGTGCCGGTGAGCGCCGTCTGCATCCCGAGCGCCGGAAGCGCGAGCACGACCAGCACGCCGCCGGCGGCGAGGGTGGCGATCCAGGGCCGCCGCAGCGACCAGCCGACGATCGCCTCCCAGAAGCGGCTGTGACCCTCGCGGCGGGCGAGACGCTTGCCGACGAACGGGATCCGCCCGCGCTCGACCTTGTCGCCGAGCGCCGCGAGCACGGCGGGCACGAAGGTCAGCGACCCCACCACCGCGACGGCGACGACGATGATCGAGCCCAGGCCGAGCGCGGTGAAGGTGCGGTCGCCGGCGAGGAACATGCCGGCCATCGCGATGATCACGGTCAGGCCGGAGACGAGCACGGCCTGTCCGGAGGTCGCCGATGCCTGCTCGACCGCGCCGAGCGTCGAGCGGCCGGCGCGGCGCTCCTCGCGGGCGCGCCGCAGGTAGAAGAGCGAGTAGTCGACGCCGACGGCGAGGCCGATCAGCAGGACGATCGAGCTGATCGACTCGTCCATCGGGACGACGTGGCTGAAGAGGTTGATCAGGCCGAGCGCCGCCATCACGGCGGTCACGCCGAGCAGCAGCGGCACGCCGGCGGCGATCAGCGATCCGAACGCGAGCAGCAGGATCAGCAGCGTCACCGGGATCGAGAGCGTCTCGGCCTTCTTGAAGTCGTCCTCGAGCGCCGTCGAGATCGCGGCGTTCGCGCTCGCCTCGCCGAACTGGCCGACGAACACGCCGGGGTTCTCGCGGGCGGCCTCCTTCACCGCGGCGAGCACCGGAGCGCTGCGCTCCTCGGCGAGCGCCTCGTCGCCGGCGATCTCGAAGGTCACGAGCGCCGAGCGCCCGTCGCCGGAGATCTGCCCGTCGCCGGCCCGGCCGTACGGCGACTGCACGTCGCGCACGCCGGGCTGCGCGGAGATGCCGCGCACGACGTCGGCGACCGCGGCGCGCACGCGGGCGTCGGTGACCTGCCCGCCGCGCGGCGCCTGGATGATCACGGACTCGTCCGCGCCGCCGCGCGGGAACCCGCGCTCGAGCGCCTGCTCGGCGCGGGCGGACTCGCCGACCTCGTCGCCGCCCGTCGACGCGACGAGGCCGGCCATCTGGCCGGCGACGACAGCGCCGATGACGAAGACGAGCCAGAGGGCGATCGCGGTCTTGCGGTGGTGCGCGCTCCAGTGGCCGGCGCGGGCGGCGAAGGTGGGCTTGGCGGGCATGGAAAAGGGCTCCCAGAGATCGTTCGACGGAGGTCTGGACCGTCATCCGGCACCCTGTCGCGCCGGGCGCCGCGCGCCAATGCGGGGATCCGGCCAGTGGCGGTGGGGGTATCCCCCGTCCGGTCGCGGGAGGTGTCCGCGCTCTCGGCCCGTGGCCCGGCGTGTAGCGTTGCGCCGACGTCCGGAGTCCGAGGCTCCCTCGTGCCCGCCACCACGACCACGACACCCGAGCCGGCGACCGAGCCCCTGTGCGCGCTGGCCGCGGCCCGCGAGCGCACGCTCGCGCTCGCCTCCGCGATCCCGGACGCCGACCTCGAGCGCCAGATCGACCCGCTGATGAGCCCGCTGGCCTGGGACCTCGCGCACATCGCGGCCTACGAGGACCTCTGGCTCGGGCACCGCCACGGGGGCCGTCCGCTCTTGCGCGAGGACCTCGCCGCGACCTATGACGCGTTCGAGACGCCGCGCGCGGTGCGCGGCTCGATCGAGCTGCTCGACGCCGCCGGCGCACGCGACTACCTCGCCGCCGTCCGCGCCCGCACGCTCGAGGTGACCGCCGAGCGCGGGGCCGACCCGGTGCTGTACGAGCTCGTGCTGCGCCACGAGCTCCAGCACCTGGAGACGATGCTGCAGACGCTCGCTCTCGCCCGCCTCCCCGGCTTCGATCCGCCGTTCCGCCGGCCGCCGGCCCCGGCTCGCGCGCCGGGGCGGCACACCGGGCTCGAGCTCGTCGCGGTCCCCGGCGGGACGGTCGAGATCGGCGCTCCGCCGGACGGCTTCGCCTACGACAACGAGCGCCCGCGCCATCGCGTGGACGTCGCGCCGTTCCGCATCGGCCGCACCCTGGTGACGAACGCGAGCTGGCTGACCTTCACCGAGGGCGGCGGCTACGAGCGCCGCGACTTCTGGGAGGACGAGCCGTGGGCCTGGAAGCAGGAGCACGACATCACCCACCCCCGCCACTGGCAGCGCGGGCCCGGCGGCTCGTGGGTCGAGTGGACCGCCTGCGGGGCCCGCCCGCTCGACCCGGACCGCCCCGTCGCGCACGTGAGCTGGTTCGAGGCCGCCGCCTTCGCCCGCGCGCACGGAGCGCGGCTCCCGACCGAGGCGGAGTGGGAGACGGCGGCGACCTGGGACCGGAACGCGGACCCCCGCGACGGCCACCTCGGGCAGGACGCCTTCGACACCGCCCCGGTCGGCGCGTACCCCGGCGGAGCCGCGAGGTGCGGGGCGCTGGACCTGCTGGGGAACCTCTGGGAGTGGACGGCGAGCGCCTTCTGCGGCTACCCGGGCTTCCAGGCGTTCCCCTACCCCGAGTACTCGGAGGTCTTCTTCGGGCGCGGGTACCGGGTCCTGCGCGGCGGCTCGTGGGCGACCGACCCGCGTGTCGCGAGCCCGGCCTTCCGCAACTGGGACCTGCCCCAGAGGCGACAGATCTTCGCCGGGGTCCGCCTGGCGATGGACGAGGAGCACGCATGACCACCTCCGGCGAGGCCGCCCGCCCCGCGCCGCTGACGATCCGCTCGTACCTCACCCCCGGCGACGAGCGCACGCTCGCCGACGACGTCCTCGACGGCCTCACCCGGCCGTTCAAGGAGCTCCCGCCCAAGCACTTCTACGACGAGCGCGGCGCCGAGCTCTTCGACCGCATCTGCGACCTGCCCGAGTACTACCCGACCCGTGCGGAGCGCTCGATCCTCGTGGCGCGCGCGGCGGAGATCGCGCAGCTCACGCGGGCGGCCGAGGTCGTCGAGCTCGGCTCGGGCACGGCCGAGAAGACCCGGGTCCTGCTCGCCGCGCTGGCCGCGGCGGGCACGCTGCGGCGCTACGTGCCCGTGGACGTCACGGAGGCGATGGTGGTGCGCGTCGCGGACGAGCTCACCGGGCTGTTCGACGAGCTCGAGGTCGTCGGGATCGTCGGGGACTTCGAGCGCCACCTCGCCCACGTCCCCCCGCCCGGCGACGGCCCGCGGATCGTCGCGTTCCTCGGGGGCACGATCGGCAACTTCACGCCCGGCTCGCGGCGCCGGTTCCTGCGTGAGCTCGCCCGTCTGCTGCGCCCCGGCGTCGACCATCTGCTGCTCGGCACCGACCTCGTCAAGGATCCGGCCGTGCTCGAGGCCGCCTACGACGACGCCGAGGGCCTGACCGCGCAGTTCAACCTCAACGTGCTCGCGGTCCTCAACCGCGAGCTCGGCGCCGACTTCGACCTCGGCGCGTTCGAGCACGTGGCGTTCTACGACCGCGACCAGGAGTGGATCGAGATGCGCCTGCGCGCGCGCTCGCGCCAGCGCGTGACGATCCCCGGCGCCGGCGGGCTCGTCGTCGACTTCGCCCCGCGCGAGGAGCTGCGCACCGAGATCAGCGCGAAGTTCACGCCCGAGCGGCTCGCG
>JALOLQ010000247.1 GCA_025455895.1 Solirubrobacteraceae bacterium | reverse complement strand
GCGCTCGGCGCGACCCCGGCCGAGGCGCGGGCCGCGGCCTATGCTGCGGCCGACGCCATCCGGTTCGACGGCAAGCAGGTCCGCCGCGACATCGCCCTGCGCGCCGAGGAGCGCACCACATGACCGACCAGCCGAGCGACATCACCCAGGTCGAGCCCGAGACGGCCTTCGCCGACCTCGAGGTGGACGCCCCGCGCGTGGGGATCATCATGGGCTCGAAGTCCGACATGCCGGAGATGGAGAAGGCCGGCGAGGTGCTCGCCCAGGCCGGCGTCTCGTTCGAGATCCGCGTCATGTCCGCCCATCGCGATCCGGACGTCGTCGCCGACTACTGCCGCAACGCGCGGATGCGCGGGCTGCGCGTGATCATCGCCGGCGCCGGGCTGTCGGCCGCGCTTCCCGGCGTCGCCGCCGCGCACACCGACCTGCCCGTGATCGGCGTCCCGCTCTCGAGCCGCCTCTCGGCCGCCGGCGGGCTCGACGCGATCCTCAGCGTCGTCCAGATGCCGCCGGGCGTGCCGGTCGCGAGCGTCGGGCTCGACAACCCGAAGAACGCCGGCCACCTCGCCGTGCGCATCCTCGGCGCATGATCGAGCGCTACACCCGCCCCGCGATGTCCTCGGCGCATGATCGAGCGCTACACCCGCCCCGCGATGGGCGCGCTGTGGACCGACCACGCGCGCATGGAGGCCTGGCGCAAGGTCGAGGTCGCCGCGTGCGAGGAGATGGAGGGGCCCACGGCCGCCGACCTCGAGGCGATCCGCGGCGCCCGCTTCACCGTCCACGACGTGCAGGAGCGCGAGAAGGTCACCGACCACGACGTCGCCGCGTTCGTCGACGTGCTCGCCGAGAGCGCCGGCCCGCCCGGCCGCTGGATCCACTACGGGCTCACCTCGAGCGACGTGCTCGACACCGCGCTCGGCGTGCAGCTGAAGATCGCCGGCGAGGACCTGATCCTGCCCGGCGCGCAGGACCTCGTCGAGGCGCTGGCCGCGCAGGCGCGCGCGCACGCGGACACCGTCTGCGTCGGGCGCACGCACGGGATCCACGCCGAGCCGACGACCTTCGGGATCAAGCTCGCCGGCTTCGCGATGGAGGCCGCGCGCAACCGCGACCGGCTGCGCCGCGCGTTCGCCGAGGTGTCCTTCGGGGCGATCAGCGGCGCGGTCGGCACGTACGCGGCGACCGACCCGGACTTCGAGCGCCGCGTGCTCGCGCGCCTGGGGCTCGAGGCCGAGCCGGTCTCCACGCAGGTCGTCCCGCGCGACCGCCACGCGCAGCTGCTCCAGGCCGTCGCGCTCGCGGGCGCCGGGCTCGAGCGCCTGGCCACCGAGATCCGCCACCTGCAGCGCACCGAGGTGCTCGAGGCGCGCGAGCCGTTCCGGGCCGGCCAGAAGGGCTCGTCGGCGATGCCGCACAAGCGCAACCCGATCACGACCGAGCGGATCACCGGGCTCGCGCGCGTGCTGCGCGGGAACGCCCAGGCGGCGGTCGAGAACGTCGCGCTCTGGCACGAGCGCGACATCAGCCACTCCGGCGCCGAGCGGGTGATCATCCCCGACTCGCTGATCCTGCTCGACTACCTCCACCACCTGGCGATCCGCGTCGTCTCCGGGCTCGTCGTCGATCCCGAGCGGATGCGCGCGAACCTCGATCTCACCCACGGCGCGCTCTTCAGCCAGCGCGTGCTGCTCGCGCTCGTGAGCACCGGCCTCAGCCGCGACGAGGCCTACGGGATCACCCAGGAGCTCGCCCAGCGCGCGTGGGACACCGGCACGCCGCTGCGTGAGCTGCTCGCCGAGCGCGACCTCGGGCTCGACCTCGAGGAGATCTTCGACCTCGGGCACTACACGCGCCACGCCGGCGAGATCGTCGCCCGGCTCGACGCCGTCGTCTGAGGCGCGCGGCGCGGCCGCGCTCGCGGGCGCGCGTACCATCGGCCCCGATGGCCGGCGAGCCCCGCCCCCGACCCCCGCTGCGCCGGGTGCTGCTCGTGCTCGGCGGCGGCCTGCTCGCGCTGCTGCTCGTGATCCAGCTGATCCCGTACGGCCGCGACCACAGCAACCCGCCGGTCACGCGCGCCGCGCAGCTCGACCCCGAGACCCGCCAGGTCGTCGCCGAGGCGTGCGCGGACTGCCACAGCAACGAGACGCGCTGGCCGTGGTACACGAACGTCGCGCCGATGTCGTGGTTCGCCCAGAGCGACGTCGAGGGCGGGCGCAAGATCCTGAACTTCTCGCGCTGGGACACGCCGCAGCCGTCGGCGGACAAGCTGGCCGAGGTGATCACGAGCGGCGAGATGCCGCCGCTGAAGTACGAGATCCTCCCCAACCACGCGAAGGCGCGGCTCGACGAGCGCGAGCAGCGGGCCCTGATCGCGGGCCTGCGGCGCCTCTACCGCGAGGACCCCCCGGCGGGGATCAAGGTCATCGGCACGAAGCCGCGCCAGTAGGCGCGAGCCGCCCGGCCGCGGGTCCGAACCCGTTGCTACGGTTGCGCCGATGACGCGCCTCGCCGACCTCCCCCTCGTGGCCAGCGGGAAGGTCCGTGAGATGTACGACCTCGGCGACCGGCTGCTGATGGTCGCCAGCGACCGGATCTCGACGTACGACGTCGTCCATCCGACGCCGATCCCGGACAAGGGCAAGGTGCTCACCGGCCTGTCGGTCTTCTGGTTCCAGAAGACCGGGCAGATCGTCCCGAACCACCTCGAGTCGTTCACCGAGGGCGTGCCGCAGGACGCGCTCGGGCGCGGGCTCGTCGTGCGGCGGCTCGAGATGCTGCCGGTCGAGTGCGTCGTGCGCGGGTACATCACCGGCTCGGGCTGGAAGGACTACCAGGCGACCGGCACCGTCTCCGGGGTGCGGCTCCCCGACGGGCTCGAGGAGTCCCAGCAGCTGCCCGAGCCGATCTTCACGCCGAGCACGAAGGCCGAGGTCGGCCACGACGAGGCGATCGACTTCGAGACCGCCGCGCGGCTCGTCGGGGACACCGCGCTGATGGAGCGCGTGCGCGACGCCTCGCTCGAGCTCTACGCGTTCGCCGCCGCGCACGCGCGCGAGTGCGGCGTGATCCTCGCCGACACGAAGTTCGAGTTCGGCCTGGACCCGGAGGGCACGCTCGTCGTCGGCGACGAGGTGCTCACGCCCGACTCCTCGCGCTACTGGCCCGCCGAGGACTTCCAGGTCGGCCGCGGGCAGCCGAGCTTCGACAAGCAGTACGTGCGCGACTGGGCCTCGGCGAGCGGCTGGGACAAGGCGCCGCCGGCGCCGGCGATCCCGCCGGACGTCGTCGCCGGCACGCGGGCCCGCTACGTCGAGGCCTACGAGCGGATCACCGGCGAGCCGTTCCAGCGCTGGCTCGATCGCACCGCGACCGGAGCCCCGGCGTGATGCGCGCCCGCGTCCTCATCCGCCCGAAGGCGGGGATCCTCGACCCGCAGGGCGTCGCGGTCGAGCAGGCGCTGCCGGCGCTCGGCTTCGCGGGCGTCGCGAACGTCCACGTCGGCCGCCTCGTCGAGCTCGACGTGGAGGACCCGGCGCAGCTCGACGAGATGTGCCGCAAGCTGCTCGCGAACCCGCTCGTCGAGGACTACGAGGTCCAGCTGCTCGACGGCGGCGCGCACCCGTGAAGTTCGGCGTCCTGCAGTTCCCCGGCTCCTGCGACGAGGTCGACGCGCAGCTCGCCGCCGCGCGGGTCGGCGACGCCGAGCTGCTCTGGCACGGGGACCGCGACCTGCGCGGCGCGGACGCGATCATCGTCCCCGGCGGGTTCTCCTACGGCGACTACCTGCGCGCCGGCGCGATCGCCCGCTTCTCGCCGGTGATGGATGCGGTGATCGAGTTCGCGCAGGCGGGCGGGCTCGTGCTCGGGATCTGCAACGGCTTCCAGGTCCTCTGCGAGGCGCAGCTGCTCCCCGGGGCGCTGCTGCCGAACGCGAACCGCCGCTTCACCTTCCGCCAGGTCGACCTCGAGGTCGTGAACACCGACACCGCGTTCACGCGCGCGTGCGCGCCGGGTGAGCGGCTGAGCATCCCCGCCAAGCACTCCTGGGGGCGCTACTACGCGCCCGAGGCCACGCTCGACGCGCTCGAGGCGAACGGGCAGGTCGTGCTGCGCTACGACCCGGCGCAGAACTTCAACGGCTCGCTGCGCGACATCGCCGGCGTGACGAACGAGCGCGGCAACGTCTTCGGCCTGATGCCGCACCCCGAGCATGCGGTCGACGCGCTCACCGGCTCCACCGACGGGCTGCGGATCTTCGAGTCGATGGCGCTCGCCGCGGAG
>JALOLQ010000246.1 GCA_025455895.1 Solirubrobacteraceae bacterium | reverse complement strand
GGTCCAGGTGACCGTCCGGTCGAGCGTCGGGACGCCGGCCGCGTCGAGCGCGCGCACGGTGAAGGTGTGCGAGCCGGTGGCGAGCGGGCCGTACGTGACGGTGCCGCTGTCGCACGGGGCGAAGGCTCCGGCGTCGAGCCGGCAGCTGAAGCGCGTGAAGCCCGGGGCGTTGAACGCGAACGTCGCCGTCGTGGCCGAGGTCGGGGTCACCGGCTGGGCGGTGATCGTCGGTGCCGCGGTGGCGATCGTCCAGGTCACCGAGGCGGCCGTGGTCGCCACGCCCGCGGCGTCGAGCGCGCGGACCTGCACCGTGTGCGAGCCGGTCGCCAGCCCCGTCCACGTGCGCGGGCTCGTGCAGGTCGCCCAGGCGCCGGCGTCCAGGCGGCACTGGCGGCTCGTGTAGGCGGCGTGGGCGAAGGCGAAGGTCGCGCTCGTCGAGGCCGACGGGTTCGGAGGCTGGGCGCTGAACGCGGGCGCGCTCGTGTCCACGATCCAGGTGTACGAGGCGGCGGGGCCCGGGTTCGGCCCGCGCATCGCGCGCACCATGAACGTGTGCGAGCCGTCGGCCAGGCCGCTGAGGGCGCGCGGGCTCGTGCAGGACGCCCAGGCGCCGGCGTCCAGCCGGCACTGGTACTGGCTGACCCCCGGCCCGCCGCCGGTCCAGGAGAAGCTCGGGGCGGGGTTCGCGCTGCGCGCCGGCGGCGTGGCGGTGAAGGTCGGCTGGACGAGCGCGCCGGTGAAGCGCACCGTCGTCGTGCTGATCGCGCTGACGGCGGTCCACGAGCGGAAGGTCGCGGTCACCCGGTAGCGGTAGTCGCCGTTCGCCGGGGGGTAGTCGTCGC
Organism: Solirubrobacteraceae bacterium; assembly: GCA_025455895.1. Classification (GTDB taxonomy): domain Bacteria; phylum Actinomycetota; class Thermoleophilia; order Solirubrobacterales; family Solirubrobacteraceae; genus F1-60-MAGs163. The sequence goes on along the minus strand of JALOLQ010000246.1, from coordinate 2,838 downwards.
AGCTCGTCGCGGGAGCGGCGACCGGCGCGCCGCAGGTCCCCGAGGGGGTCTGCCAGGTCGCGCCGCCGTTCGCGCTGCGCTCGACCGCGTACGTCATGAGCGCGTTCAGCGCGGGGACCGACGGCAGGACGGTCGAGGCGGTCCAGGAGACGGGGACGTTGCCGCTCGCGTTGTTGGGCACCGTGATCACCGGGACCGACTGCGAGCCGATCACGGCCGGGCCCGGGCCGGCGGCGGTCCCGGTCCAGAACGCCGTCGCGGCCCCCGGGAGGAGGGCCGTCAGCGCGGCGGCGAGCGCCAGGATGCGGGCCGCGTGCCTCACGGGTCGAGGCTGCGCGCCTCCGCGCGGTAGCGGAAGGTGACGGCGGCGCCCTTGCAGCCGTTCTGGTTCACCGGCCGGTTGAGCATCGCGATGCTCGGCCACTGCGGTCGGGGGATGCCGATCTCCTCGAGCGAGCGGACCGACATCGGGGGGAGCCGCACCGGCGCTCCGGACGAGGGCGCCACCTGGAAGTCGCGCAGGTCGCAGGGCAGGGCGGTGCTGCTGTTCGGGGCGTTGATGTCCGTGATCTCGAGCCCGATGCCGGTGACGTCGAGCGGCTCGCCGAACGGGTTGCCGAGCTTCACGTCGACCGGCTCGGTGATCCCCGGGCCGAGCGCGACGCGCAGGTTGCCGCCGACGAGCAGGCGCGGCCCGTCGCCGGTCGGGGCCGGAGCCGGGGCCGGCGTGGTCGTGGGCGCCGGCGCGACGGTGCGCGGCGCGGCGGCGCGCGGGAGCACCGCCCGCAGCGTGCCGACGGCCCGCAGGCGCTTGGCGCCGCGCGGGCGCACGCGCGTGGCGACGATGCGCAGCTTGTGGATCCCGGGCGCCGCCTTCGTGCTCGTGCGCACGTAGAGGACGGCGCGGCGGGTGGCGGTGACCTTCGGCGTCAGCCGCACGGTCACGCCGCGGGGCAGCGGGCGGGCGACGCTGAGGCGGACCTTCGCCCGCAGCCGGGCCGACGAGCGGGCGCGCGCGCCGCCGGTGTTCGGCCAGCGCCGGCCGTCGATCGTCACGCGGATGCGGAGCTCCCGGCCCGGCACGAGCCGGACCACCGCAGGACTGAGGCGCACCCGGATCGGCTTGGCCTTCTTGGCCTTCGCCGCCGGCGAGGCGAGCGGCGAGGGGAGGACCCCGGTGCGGACGCCGGCGACGGCGAGGCCCGCGAGCGCGAGGACCGCCACGGCGGTCACGAAGGCGATGCGGGGAGCGCGTCGGGACATGGCGTCCGGGGGCGGCGGCGGTGGGCGGCCGCGCGAGGCGGCCGCCCGGTGCCGAGGGGTTCCCGGTGACCTAGGAGGCCGCCAGGTAGATCGTCAGCGTCCGGCCCTTGCAGGCGTTCTGGTTGCTGGTCGTGTTCGCCATCGACAGCGTCGCGCTGTTGACGACCACGCTGCCGCCGGCCGGCACGTTCACCGGGCCGCCGAGGTTGGCGTTGAACGTGAAGTCCGCCGCCGGGCAGCCGGCTGCCGGAAGGCCGCCGATGCCGCTGCCGATCTGCGGGCCCGACGTCGGCTGCGCCGTGTCGAGGCCCAGGTTCGTGACCTGGACGTCGGCGGCGCCCGGGTTGTTGATCGTGATCGCCGAGGTCGCCGCCGTGCCGCCCGGGTAGAGCGTGCCGGTGAACGTGACCGGGGTGATCGTGAGGTTCTGGGTGGTGCCGACGGTGGCCGTGCCGCTGCCGGTGCCGGTCGAGGTCCAGTACGCGACCGCGGCGCCCGCGACGGCGAGGACGCCGACGACGATCAGGGGGACGAGCACCTTGCGGCGCTTGAGGACGTGCATCACAACTGCTCCTTTGAGGAGAGGGACTGGAGGACGCCGGCGGCGGGACCGGGGAACCGCTCGGCAGGAGCAGTGATCGGGTGGACGGATGTCCGTCCTGGACCGCCGGTGCGCGCTTGCAGAGGTTCCGGCGCCGAAGCTGCAGGATTCCGGCGTCGAGTGGTCGATTCGACGCCGAGTGGGCGCACGATCGCCCACTCGACGTGGGTGTCAGGTGGCGCGCACGAGGGTGATCGCGTGGTTCCAGGTGCCGTGCTCGGCGCCGATCGCCACCCACAGGAGGCAGAGGCTCTCGAGTTCCCGCGAGCGCTCGATGCCGCCCACGACCAGCGCCTGCCAGCCGAACGCCGCGAGGATCGCGCCGACGACGGCGTTCGCGCCCGCGTCGTCGCCGGCGATGAACATCACCGGCGGCTCGCCGCCGACCTCGAGCGCCGGGTCCACCATCAGCGCGTTGCCGACGGTGTTCAGGGCCTTCACGACGTGCGCGCCGGGCAGGCGCCGCTGGAGGCGCTCGCCGCCGGAGTCCTCGTGGCCGACCTCGAGCCGCGGCGGCAGACGCTCGCCGAAGACCAGCGGGTTCGTCACGTCGACGAGGACCTTGCCCGCGAACGCGTCCGCGCCGCCGGCGGCGTCGAGCACGCCGCCGAGGGCGTCGCTCGCGCCGCGCACGGCGAGCAGGACGACCTCGCCGGCCGCGGCCGCCTGCGCGAACGAGCCGAGCGTGACGCCGGCCTCCTCGGCCCAGGCGCGCAGGTCGTCGTCGCCGGGGCGGCCGGTGCCGAGCGTCGTCGCGATGCCGCGGGCGGCCAGGCCGGCCGCGAGCACCCGGCCGACGTCGCCGCTGCCCAGGACGCCGGCGGAGGTGGGGAGCGAGGTGGAGGTCATGGCCGCGTTCTCCCGGATCGGGCCGGTCGGTTCCCGGGCTCGCCCTCGCGGGCCGCGCCGGCGGCTCGGCGGCGCCGTGAGCGGCCGGCCTGCTTGTGGCGCGCCGCCTCGAGCAGGTCGGCGAT
>JALOLQ010000245.1 GCA_025455895.1 Solirubrobacteraceae bacterium | reverse complement strand
CCCGGCGATCGCCCCGCTGGTCTGGAACCTCGTGATCATCGGCACGCTCGTGGCGCTGCACGGGGCGTTCGAGGGCGACGAGCAGATCTACGCGTATGCGATCGGCGTGCTGCTCGGGACGATCGTCCAGCTGCTCATGGTCGTGCCGGTGCTCGGGCGGATCGACTTCCGCCTCAGGGTGCACCTCAACTGGCGCGATCCGGGGGTGGCGCGGGTCTTCCGGCTGATGCTGCCGGTGACGATCGGGCTCGGGATCATCAACGTGAACCTCGTCATCAACTCGGTGATCGGCGCGCTGATCTCCGACAGCGCGCCGCGCGCGATCGACGCGGCGTTCCGCGTCTACATGCTCCCGCAGGGCATGTTCAGCGTCGCGCTGGCGACGGTGCTCTTCCCGTCGCTCAGCCGCCTCGTCGCCCAGCGCGACATCCCGGGGCTGCGCGGGCTGCTGGGGACGGGCGTGCGCCAGAACGTGCTGCTGCTCGTGCCCGCCGCGGTGCTCTCGGTCGTCCTCGCGCACCCGATCGTCGAGCTGATCTACCAGTACGGCTCGTTCGGCTCGGAGTCGACCGACGAGGTCGCGACGGCGCTGTTCTGGTTCTCCTTCTCGCTGCCGTTCGCCGGGATCAACCTGCTGCTCACCCGCACGTTCTTCTCGCTCCAGGCGCCGTGGTGGCCGACGGGGCTCGCCGCGGCGAACCTCGCGCTCACCCTGGCGCTCTCCCTGGCGCTGTACGGGCCGCTGGGGATCGCCGGCCCGGTGATCGGCACCGTGGCGGGCACCGCCGGGATGACCTTCGCGCAGTTCATCGCGCTGCGCCGCCGGCTCGGCGGCAGCATCGAGGGGCGGCGAACCCTCGACGCCACCCTGCGCGTGCTCGGCGCCTCGCTCGTCCTCGGCGCCGTCGCCTACGCGACCTGGGCGGGCCTGGACGCGCTGACCGGGGACGCGGGCCCGATCGCGCGGATGGCCGCCGTGATCCCGGCGATCGCCGCCGGCTCGGCCGCCTACTGGGCCTGCGTGCGCGCGCTGCGGGTGGCCGAGGCCGAGCAGATCAGCAGCTTCGTGACCGCCCGCCTGCGCCGCGGCTGACCGCCGGGCGGCCGTTCCGGAGCGCCGGGCGGCGCAGGTCGCGCGCCCGGCGGCGCGGAGACCTCAACCGGGCGGCCGACTGCGCCGATAGCGTGTGTGATGGTGGACGTGCGCGCGCTCCGCACCGGCCTGGGCCGGGCCTCCGACCTCGACGCGGCCTGCCGCGCGGCCACCGCCGCGCTCGTGGATCGCGGCGATCTCGAGGTCCGCGCCTACATCGCGCGCGCGGGACGGCTGCGCGCGCTGGCCAGCGCCGGGGTCTCGCACGTGCTCGACGGCGTTCCCGCGGCGAGCGGCCCCGTCGGGCGGACGCTGCGCTCGGGTGCCGAGACGCGCGAGCACCGCGACGACGGCGTGCTGATCGCCGCCTGCGTGCCGGTCCGCTCGGGGGAGGACGTCGCGGGCGTGCTCGCCGTCTCCAGCGATGCCGGGATCGGCGAGGACGACGTGGCGGCCGCGCGCGAGGCGGCGGCGCTGCTCGGCGAGCGCGTCGCCGCGCTGGGCGGCCCGCCGGGCGAAGGGTCCGCCAGCCGCCTGGCCCAGCACTCGGCGGCGCTCGCCGGGCTCGAGGACCCGCGCCGGATCGAGCAGGCGGCGCTCGTCGCCGCCCTCGACCTCGCGGGCATGGAGAGCGCGATGATCGCCCGCAGCGACCCCGGCGGCGGGCTGCACGTCGCCTGCGCCGCCGGTCCGCTCGCCCACGTCCTGGCCCGGCTGCCCGCGCCGGCGCTCGATGCGCTCGCCGCGCTCGTCGCCGACGGTGCCTCGGCGACCGTCGCCGCCGCCGGACGCGACCCGTCGCTCGAGCTCCCCGCCGGCCTGCGCGAGGTCGCCGCGGCCGGCGCGCGCACCGCGATCGTCGCGCCGCTGCTCGCCCGCGGCCAGGCGCTCGGCGTGCTCGTCGTCGCCGACCCGCGCGAGCTGCCCGTCCCCACCGACCGCGCGGAGCTCATCGAGCTGATCGCGCTGCAGGCCGCCGCCTGCCTGCGCACCGCGGCCGCCGTCGCCGACCTGCGCCACCGCGCCGCCACCGACCCGCTCACCGGCCTCGGGCACCGCGGCGCCTTCGACGAGGCCCTCGGGCACTCGCACCGGCGCCCCGTGGCGACCGCCGTCGTGCTCTGCGACGTCGACCGCTTCAAGGAGCTCAACGACCGCGCCGGCCACCAGGAGGGCGACCGGGCGCTGCGCGCGGTCGCCGGAGCGCTGGAGAGCGGCCTGCGCCGCGGCGACGCGCTGTTCCGGCTCGGCGGCGACGAGTTCGCGGCGCTGCTCGCCGTGCGCGGCGAGGAGGAGGCGCTCGGGGCAGCGCGGCGCATGCGCGAGGCGGTCGCCGCCAGCGAGGCCGGGCTCACCGTCTCGATCGGGGTCGCGGTGTCCGGGCCCGACGAGCCGGACGAGGCGCTCGTCGGCCGGGCCGACCGCGCGCTCTACCGCGCGAAGGCGGCCGGGCGCGACGGCGTCGTGCTCGCACCCGCGGACGCCGCGCCGGCCGGAGCCTCAGGGTCCCTACCCTGAGGGTCCCGCATGGACCAGGCGCACATCCGCAACTTCTCGATCATCGCCCACATCGACCACGGCAAGTCGACGCTGGCCGACCGCATCCTCGAGATGACGAAGACCGTCGACCCGCGCTCGATGCGCGCCCAGGTGCTCGACTCGATGGACCTCGAGCGCGAGCGCGGGATCACGATCAAGGCCCAGGCCGTGCGCGTCTTCTACACCGCGCGCGACGGCGAGACCTACCAGCTGCACCTCATCGACACGCCCGGCCACGTCGACTTCACCTACGAGGTCTCGCGCTCACTGGAGGCCTGCGAGGGGGCGCTGCTGGTCGTGGACGCCTCGCAGGGCGTCGAGGCGCAGACACTGGCCAACACCTACCTCGCGGTCGACTCCGGGCTCGAGCTGATCCCGTGCCTGAACAAGATCGACCTCCCGGGCGCCGAGCCCGAGCGCGTCGCGGCCGAGGTCGCCGAGCTGCTCGGCGAGCCGGCGGAGGGGATCCGCGCGATCTCGGGCAAGACGGGGGAGGGGGTCGAGGAGGTGCTCGAGCTGCTCGTGCAGCAGGTCCCGCCGCCCGCCGGCGACCCGGACGCCCCGGCCCGTGCGCTGATCTTCGACTCCGAGTTCGACCAGTACCGCGGCGTGATCGCCTACATCCGCGTCGTCGACGGCGTCTTCCGCAAGGGCGAGGCGATCCGCGCGATGGCCGCCGGGACCGAGGCCGACATCGACGACATCGGCTTCTTCACCCCGGCGATGACCGCCGTGCAGGAGCTGCGCGCGGGGGAGGTCGGCTACCTCATCACCGGGATCAAGGACGTCACGCGGCTGCGGGTCGGGGACACGCTGACGACGAAGCACGCCGGCGCCAGCGAGGCGCTGCCCGGCTACCGCGACGTCAAGCCGATGGTCTTCTGCGGGCTCTTCCCGATCGACTCCGACCAGTACCCCGACCTGCGCGACGCGCTCGAGAAGCTGACCCTCAACGACGCGGCGCTGACCTGGGAGCCCGAGACCTCCGACGCGCTCGGCTTCGGCTTCCGCTGCGGGTTCCTCGGCCTGCTGCACATGGACATCGTGCGCG
>JALOLQ010000244.1 GCA_025455895.1 Solirubrobacteraceae bacterium | reverse complement strand
CGCCCCCACGGCGCACAAACGACCACTCGACCCGGCGGGGGCGAGCTGCGTTCGACCCGGCCTACGGAGACCATGGCCGCGTCCGCTACCGTCTTACTTTCATGCCGAAGTAAGGAGCACTCGATGCGCGTTCCCGCGAAGATCACGAGCAAGGGCCAGGTGACCGTGCCCAAGCAGGTCCGCGAGGCGCTGGGGCTCGCGCCCGGGGACACGCTGTGGTTCCGCCTCGAGCCCGGCCGCCCCGCCGAGGTCTCGAAGACCGAGGACTTCCTCGCGCTCGCCGGCTCCGTGAACGTCCCGCCCGCCTGGCGCGGGGCACCGTGGGAGGCGATCGAGCGCGAGGCGTGGCGCCGGCGGCGCGCATGAGGACCCAGGTCCTCGACACGAACGTCGTCGTCCGCCACCTCACGGGCGACCCGCCGGCCCAGGCGCGGCGGGCGACCGCGGCGCTGCGCGAGGCGGAGGACCTGCTCCTCACCGACGTCGTGCTGTCCGAGTGCCTCTACGTGCTCGAGGGCGTCTACGAGGTGCCCCGCGCGCGGGCCGCGGCGCAGATGCGCGCGCTGCTCGCGCTCCCCGCCGTTCGCGCCCCCGACGCCACGCTCCTGCACCGCGCCCTCGACCTGTACGACGCGACGCCGCGGCTCGACTGGCCCGATGCCCACTGTGCCGCCGTCGCCGAGCGCGAGCACGCGGCACTGCTCTCGTTCGACCGCGGCTACGACGCGCTGCCGTGGCTCGAGCGGGACGCGCCGTAGCGCTCCGGCTCAGCCCTTGACCCGCTCCCCCGCCGGGTCCCAGAGCGGCTCGCGCGCGACCTCGCCCGCGACCCACTCGCCGAAGATGTCGATCGCCACCGCCGTGCCGGGCTCGGCGTGCTCGACCGGCACGTACGCGTAGGCGATCGAGCGCTCGACGGTGTAGCCGTAGCCGCCGGTCGTCACGCGGCCGACGATCTCGTCTCCCACGCGCACCGGCTCGTTGCCGAGCGCGACCGAGCGCGGGTCCTCGAGCACGACGCAGACGAGCTTGCGCGAGAGCCCGGCCTCCTTCGCGGCCGCCAGCGCGTCGCGCCCGACGAAGCCGCCGTCCTTGTCGAGCTTCACGCAGAAGCCGAGCCCGGCCTCGTAGGGGTTCTCGTCCGGGGTGATGTCCGCCGCCCAGACGCGGTAGCCCTTCTCGAGCCGGAGCGTGTCGATCGCCTTGTAGCCGCCGGCGACGAGCCCGTGCCCCGAGCCCGCCTCCCACAGCGCGCGCCACAGCCCGGCGCCGTACTCGGCGGGCGCGTAGAGCTCCCAGCCGAGCTCGCCGGTGAACGTCACGCGCAGCGCGCGCACCGGCACGTCGCCGACCGTGATCTCGCGCATCGTCATGTACGGGAAGTCCTCGTTCGCCAGCGAGTCCGGCGTGAGCGGCTGGAGGATGTCCCGCGCGCGCGGGCCCCAGAGCGCGAAGCAGGCGAAGCGCGAGGTCACGTCCTGCACGTCCACCGAGCCGTCGCGCGGCGCGTGCGCGCGGATCCAGGAGGCGTCGTGCTGGCCGAACGCGGTGCCGGTCACGATCCAGAAGCGGTCCTCCGCCAGCCGCGTGACCGTGAAGTCGCACTCGATCCCGCCGCGCGAATTGAGCATCTGCGTGTAGGTGAGCTGCCCGATCCCGCGCGCGACGCGGTTGTCGCACAGCGACTCGAGGAACGCCGCCGCCCCCGGCCCGCCGACCTCGAGCTTCGCGAACGAGGACTCGTCGAACAGCGCCGCGCTCTCGCGGCAGGCGCGGTGCTCGGCGCCGATCGCCGGCGACCAGTGCATCCCCGCCCAGCCGCGCGGGCGCAGCGCCTCGTGGGTGGGTGGGACGAGTTCTGCGTTGGACTCGTACCAGTTGACCCGCTCCCAGCCCGACTTCTCGCCGAACGCGGCCCCGTGCCCCTGGTGCCAGCCGTAGGCGCTCGAGACGCGCAGCGGCCGGCCGGCCTGGCGCTCGTGGCCGGGGTAGCGGATGTCGTAGTAGGTCTCGTAGACCTCCTTCGTGCGCTTCAGCGCGTACGACGGCGAGCGGTACTGCGGGCCGAAGCGCCGCACGTCCATGTGCCAGAGGTCCAGCTGCGGCTCGCCGCTGTGGATCCACTCGGCCATCACCTTGCCGATCCCGCCCGCGCCGGCCAGGCCGTGCGCGCAGAACCCGGCGGCGACGAAGAACCCGCGCACCTCGGTCTCGCCGAGGCAGAACTCGTTGTCCGGGGTGAACGCCTCGGGCCCGTTGATGAGCTTCGTCACCGTGAGGTCGTTCATCGCGGGCACGCGCCGCCTGGAGTTCTCGGTGATCTCCTCGAAGCGCTCCCAGTCCTCCTCGAGCAGCTGCCCGTTGAAGGTCGGCGGGATCCGGTCGACGAGCGCGTCGTCGAGCGACCAGGGCGCCGAGTGGCGCTCGTAGCCGCCCATGACGAGGCCGCCGCCCTCCTCGCGCCAGTAGACGAGCAGGTCGGGGTCGCGCAGCGTGGGCAGGTGGCCCTTCGCGCGCCGCGCCTCCTCCATCGCCGGGAACGGCTGCGAGACGAGGTACTCGTGCGCGAACGGGATGATCGGCACGCGCACGCCGGCCAGCCGCCCGATCTCGGCGGCGTACATGCCGCCCGCGTTCACGACGACCTCGCACTCGACGTCGCCCCACTCGGTGCGCACGCGCTTCACGGCGCCGTCCTGCACGTCGATCCCCTCGACGCGCGTGTGGGTGAAGATCTGCACGCCGCCGCGCCGCGCACCGTCGGCGAGCGCGTAGGTGAGCTGCGAGGGGTCCAGGTAGCCGTCGGTCGGCAGGTACGAGCCGACGCGCACCCCGTCGGTGACCATCAGCGGGAACAGCTCGCGCGCCTCGTCGGGCGAGATCAGCTCGAGCGGCAGGCCGAAGGTCTTCGCCCACGCGACCTGGCGGTGGATCTCCTGCTCGCGCTCGGGCGTGCAGGCCAGGCGGATGCCGCCGCACTCGGTCCAGCCGGGGGTGAAGTCGGTCCCGTCGGCCTCGAGCTTCCGGTACAGCTCGACCGAGTACATCATCATCGTCGTCAGCGAGACGCTCGAGCGCAGCTGGCCGACGAGGCCGGCCGAGTGGAACGTCGAGCCGCTCGTGAGCTCGTTGCGGTCGACGAGGATGACGTCGGTCTCGCCGAGCCCGGCGAGGTGGTAGGCGATGCTGGTCCCGCCGACGCCGCCGCCGATGATCACGACGCGGGCGCGGTCGGGGAGGTCACGCGGACGCGGCACGGATCCACTCCTCCAGTCGGGGGTCCTCGGCGCCTGCGCGCAGCCGCGCGAAGTGCTCGGCCGCATAGGCGTCGTAGTCGAAGTCGAGATCGGAGACGACCGCCTGCAGCACGGCCCACATCGCCTCGCGCACGTCGCTCATCAGGCGCATGAGGCGCAGCGCGGCGGCCTGCGCCGCGGTCGGCGGCGCGCCGAGGTACGCCTCGAGCAGCGCGGCCTCGTCGTCCTCGCCGAGGCCGTTGTTCACGGCGAGGTTCCCGAGGTCGAAGTAGCGGTCGTTCATGCCCGCGTACTCCCAGTCGACGATCGTGATCCGCTCGCCGTCGTCGATGAAGTTCGCGGTCAACAGGTCGTTGTGGCAGGGCACCGGCTCGTGGCCGGTCCGGCCGGCGAGCGCGGCGCCGATGCGAGCGCTCAGCTCGAGCGCGAGCGCGTGGTCGTCCGCCGGCGGCGTGCCGCCGCGCTC
>JALOLQ010000243.1 GCA_025455895.1 Solirubrobacteraceae bacterium | reverse complement strand
GGGCCGTCCGCGGTGAGCATGAGGCCCGCGTAGAGGATCCCGTGGAAGGGGGTGCCGCGGCGGGCGAGCTCGTCGACGACGGGCTGGTGGACCTCCGCGCAGATGCGCTCGGCCATCGCGTCGTCCACGCCCGGGACCGGGCAGTAGGAGCCCATGCCGCCGGTGTTCGGGCCGAGGTCGCCGTCGAAGATCCGCTTGTAGTCCTGCGCCGGCGCCATCGGCAGCGCGCGCACGCCGTCGCACAGGGCCAGCAGCGAGAGCTCCTCGCCGACGAGGTGCTCCTCGACGACGACGCGCCCCGGGCCGAAGCGCCGCTCCTCGAGGAACGCGGTGAGCGCGTCGCGGGCGGCGGCCTCGTCCTCGGCGATCACCACGCCCTTGCCCGCGGCGAGCCCGTCGAACTTCAGGACCACCGGGTAGCGCGTGACCGCCGCGAGGCCCGCCTCGACCGTGTCCACCGCGGTCCACGCCGCCGTCGGGACGTCCGCGGCGGCCATGACCTCCTTCGCGTAGGCCTTCGAGCCCTCGAGCCGGGCGGCGGCGCCGACCGGGCCGAACGCGGCGATCCCCTCGTCGGCGAGCGCGTCCACCAGACCCGCGACGAGCGGGGCCTCGGGGCCGACGGCGACGAGGTCGACGCCCTGCTCGCGGGCGAGCGCGACGAGGCCGGGAACGTCGTCGGCGGCGGTCCCGGGGAACGTGCGCACGTCCGCGGCGATGCCCGGGTTGCCGGGCGCGCACAGGACCTCGCGGTCCGGCGAGGCGCGGGTGAGCGCGCGCACGATCGCGTGCTCGCGCCCGCCCGAGCCGATGACGAGGATCTTCACCGGGGCCCGGTCAGAGACTGGCGATGAAGTCGTCCACCGGGAACGCCGCCAGGGTCTCGTAGGTGGCGGTGCCGCGCGAGCCCAGCTCGAGCGACACGCGCGCCATCGTGATGTCGTCGGGCGCCTCGACGACGTTGACGAAGTCGTAGCGGCCGAGCGTCGACCACTGGGCCTTGACGGTCGCGCCGAGCTGCTCGACCTCCTTGTTGACCTCGCGGATCCGCTGCGGGTTGTTCTTGATCGTGGAGACGCCCTCCGGCGTCAGCCGCGAGAGCATGATGTAGGTCGGCATGGCTCCTCCGTGGGTCGCGTGCTCCGGGTTCTACCCGATCGCGCGGCGCGGCGTCAGGCCCGAAGCGGCGCGCGCCGGGGGCGGCTGCGTCATCCTTGGATGCGATGCGACTGCGCCCGGCACGGACGGCCCTTGCGATCGCGGCGCTCGGCGCCGCCCTCGCCCTCCCCGCGAGCGCCCTCGGCGCGACCGCGGCGACCGACCGCGCCTGCTACGTCGCGGCGAGCGACGACGCGCCGGCGACCGACCAGGTGATCGTCAGCGGCACGGGCTTCACCCCGGGCGGCAACGTCAACGTCCTGCTCGACGGGAAGATCATCGACGTCAAGCCCGCCGCCGCCGACGGCACGATCAGCGGCCGCTACCCGGTCCCCAAGCCGCCGCAGGGCGGGCCGACCGCGCACGACCGCGCCTACCAGCTGCTGCTCCAGCAGGACGGGGTGCTCGCGCAGACGTCGTTCCGGGCCGTGGACGTGTTCGGCGACGTCACGCTCGGCAGCGGGGACCCGCGCCGCATGCGCGTGCGGTTCTCCGCCTTCGGCTTCGCGGCCCGCCAGCCGGCCGGCGCGGCGATGCCCGCGCTCTACGTGCACTACGTCGACCCGCGCGGCAAGCTCCGGCGCACCGTCCCGCTGGGCCGGGCCCAGGGGCCGTGCGGCACGATCCGCCGGACCGCCCTCAAGCGCCTGTTCCCGTTCGCCCCGCGCAACGGCGACTGGACCTTCCAGTTCGACGCGCAGAAGAAGTACAAGCGCGGGACGGCCTCGAGCAGCTTCCCGTTCTACGCGCTCGAGCTGTCGATCGGCAACGCCCGCTAGTCGGCTCAGGCCGCGGCGGCGGCTGAGTCGCCCGCGGTCGCCTCGAGCGCCAGCTCGCCCTCGCGCGCGTCGGCGCGGACCGTGTCGCCCTCGCCGAAGCGGCCCTCGAGGATGCCGAGCGCGAGCGGGTCCACGAGCCGCTTCTGGATCACGCGCTTCAGCGGGCGCGCGCCGTACACGGGGTCGTAGCCGAGGTTGCCGATCAGGGTGAGCGCGTCGTGCGTGAGCTCGACGGTGATCCCGCGCTGCGCGAGGCGCTCGGCGACGCGCGCGACCTGGAGGTCGACGATCGCGCCGATCTGCTCGCGCGTGAGGCTCTCGAACTCGACGATGTCGTCGAGGCGGTTGAGGAACTCGGGCTTGAAGTGCGCCCGGACCGCGGCCTGGTAGTCGCCGCCGCCGGCGCCGACGTTCGAGGTCATGACGAGCAGCGTGTTCTTGAAGTCCACGGTGCGGCCCTGGCCGTCGGTGAGGCGGCCGTCGTCGAGCACCTGGAGCAGCGTGTTGAAGACGTCGGGGTGGGCCTTCTCGAGCTCGTCGAGCAGGATCACGCTGTAGGGCCGGCGGCGCACCGCCTCGGTGAGCTGGCCGCCCTCCTCGTAGCCGACGTACCCGGGGGGCGCGCCGACGAGGCGGCTGACCGAGTGCTTCTCGCCGTACTCGGACATGTCGATCCGGACCATCGCGTCCTGGCTGTCGAAGAGGAACTCGGCGAGCGCGCGCGCGAGCTCGGTCTTGCCGACGCCGGTCGGGCCGAGGAAGAGGAACGAGCCGATCGGGCGGTCCGGGTCCTGCAGGCCCGCGCGGGAGCGGCGGATCGCGTTGGCGACCGCGTCGACCGCCGGGTGCTGCCCGACGACGCGCTCGTGCAGGCGCTCCTCGAGGTGCACGAGCTTCGCCGACTCGGACTCCTCGATCCGGGAGACGGGGATGCCCGTCCAGCGGCCGACGACCTCGGCGATGTCCTCGGCGTCGACCTGCTCCTTGAAGAAGCGGTTCTCGTGGTGCTCGGCGACCTCGTCCTCGGTCTCCTGGGCGGCCTCCATCTGGCGCTCGAGCTCGGGGATCGCGCCGTGGCGCAGCTCGGCGGCGCGCTCGAGGTTCCCCTCGCGCGAGGCGATCTCGAGCTCGCGCTGGGCGGTGGCCAGGCGCTCGCGCAGGTCGCCGACGCCGGCGAGCTTGTCCTTCTCGGCCTGCCACTCGGCCTTCATCCCGGCGGCCTTCTCGGTCAGCTCGGCGAGCTCGCGCTCGAGGCTGTCGAGCCGCTCGGCGGTCGCCTTGTCGTCCTTCTCGCGCTCGAGCGAGGTGCGCTCGATCTCGAGCTGGAGGATCCGGCGCTCGACCTCGTCGATCTCCTCGGGCACCGAGTCCATCTCGATCTTCACGCGCGAGGCCGACTCGTCGATCAGGTCGATCGCCTTGTCGGGGAGGAAGCGGTCGGCGATGTAGCGGTCGCTGAGCGTCGCGGCGGCGATCAGCGCGGAGTCCTGGATCGTGACGTTGTGGTGCTGCTCGTAGCGCTGGCGCAGGCCGCGCAGGATCGCGATCGTGTCCTCGACGGTCGGCTCGCTGACCATCACCGGCTGGAAGCGGCGCTCGAGCGCGGCGTCCTTCTCGATGTGCTTGCGGTACTCGTCGAGCGTCGTGGCGCCGACCGCGCGCAGCTCGCCGCGGGCGAGCATCGGCTTGAGCAGGTTCGCGGCGTCGACCGCGCCCTCGGCGGCGCCCGCGCCGACGATCGTGTGCAGCTCGTCGATGAAGAGGATCACCTGGCCCTGCGCCTCGGTGACTTCGCGCA
>JALOLQ010000242.1 GCA_025455895.1 Solirubrobacteraceae bacterium | reverse complement strand
GGCTGGATGCTGCCGTCGTTCGCCGCCGGCTGCGAGGCCTTCCGCGCGCTCGCCCACGAGCACGCCGCTCCGGACGTCGCGCGGCTCTCCGACGAGGCGCGCGCCGCGCACGAGCTCGTCGATCCGCCCGTACCCGGTCGACGCCTGCCCGGCCGAGCGCGTCGCGACCCAGCCGCCGACGCTCGCGTACTCGAAGCTCTGGGGGTAGTGGCCGAGCGTGTGCCCGCGCGCGCGCAGCAGGTGCTCGAGCTCGGGCCCGCGCAGCCCGGCCTCGACCCGCGCCAGTCCGGAGCGGGGATCGACCTCCAGCAGGCGCGAGAGCCCGCCGAGGTCGAGACTCACGACGGCGCGGAAGCCCTCGCGCAGCGGCTCGACGCCGCCGACGACGCTCGTGCCGCCCCCGAACGGCACCACCGCGATCCCGCGCTCCGCGCAGGCGCGCAGCACGGCGGCGACCTGCTCGCGCCCGGCGGGCATGACGACGGCGTCCGGCGCGGGATCGGCCTCCCCGGCGCGCAGGCGCACGAGATCGGGGTAGCCCTTCCCGGCCGCGCGCAGCACGCGCGCGGCGCGGTCGGTCCGGACCGCCGCCTCGCCGCCCGCGGCGGCCGCGAGCGCCGCCGCGTCGGCCTCCTCGAGCGCACTCGCCGGCAGGCGCACGTCCTCGAGCGCCACCGGCGGGGCCTCCTCCGCCAGCGGAGCGCCGAGGCGATCCTCGAGCCACGCGATCCCGTGGGCGGGCGGCGCCCCGGCATGGGCGTCCTCGCCCCACCCCCAGAAGCGCATCTCACGGGACGAGGGGGCCATGGAGCTCCTCCAGGTTGTCGAGGGCCGAGTCCACCTGCCGGCGGGTCGCGGTGCGCAGCATGAAGCCGCCGAGCCGCGCCATCCCGCGCATGCGCCGCTCGAGCGTGATCGTGACGACCGTCCCGTCCGCCCCGGCGGGCTGGAGCAGGACGGATTTGCGCGCCGCCGCGAGCACGCCCTCGAACGGCGTGCCCTCGACCTCCTGGTCGGCCGTCCACGTGCGCGGAGGCTCGCTGGCGGCGAGCACGAAGTCCGCGCGGACGTCGCGCCCGCGCTCGGTCTGGAGCACCTCGGTGAAGCGCCCGTCGCGCACCGCCTCCACGCGCAGCACCTTCGGCCACCAGCGGGCGAGCTGGTGCAGGTCGCCCACCGTGCGCCACACGGCGTCGGGGGGCGCGGCGAGGGCGCGGGTGCGGCTCACGGTCGCCATCCCGGGCAGGCTACCCCGCGTCGTAGCGCAGCAGCGCGCGCGCGGGATGCGGCTCGAGGCGCGCGGCCCCGCCGAGGAACGCCAGCTCGATGAGGAACGCGCAGCCGCAGACCTCGCCGCCCGCGGCGGCGACGAGGTCGCACAGCGCCCGTGCGGTCCCGCCGGTGGCCAGGAGGTCGTCGTGGACGAGCACGCGATGGCCGGGGCCGACCGCGTCCGCGTGCAGCTCGAGCGCGTCGGTGCCGTACTCGAGCTCGTACTCCGCGCGCACGGTGTCGTGCGGGAGCTTGCCCGGCTTGCGCGCGAGCACGAAGCCGCAGCCGAGCTCGCGGGCGAGCGCCGGCCCGAGCAGGAAGCCGCGCGCCTCCGCCCCGATCACGACCTCGGGCGCGAACGGCCGGGCCAGCTCCGCGAGGCCGCCGACGGCCGCCGCGAGCCCGGGGCCGTCGGCGAGCAGCGGCGTGATGTCCTTGAAGACGATCCCCGGCTGCGGGAAGCCGGGGATGTCCCGCACGAGCTCGCGCAGGCGCGCGGCGTCGCTCACGAGACGAGCTTGCGCAGGTCGCGGACGAGCAGCAGGTGCTTGAGGTGCGTCGTCACGGCGGCGAGGTTCTCGAGCGCGTCCACCGCCTCGCGCCGGCGCTCGGGATTGCGCGAGCGCAGCGACGGAGCGAGGATCTGCTGCAGGAGCGCGGTCTCGCGGTCGGCCGAGGTGCGGAAGACGCGCAGGTTGCGCCCGCCGACGCCGTAGCGGTTCAGCTCCACCACCGCGCGGACGATCTCGCGCTCGGTGTCGTCGTAGTAGAGCGCCGAGCCGCGCCGCTGGCCCTTGATGACGCCGAAGTCCTCGAGCTCCTGGATGAGCTTCGGGTCGGCGCGCGTCTCCTCGATGACGTCCTCGAGCGAATAGACGGGCCCGGACTGCGGCGCGGTGATCGTCGGGCGGCGGCGCGGCCGGGCGGCCGCGTCGGACTCGGGCTCGGCCGGCGCCGCGGCCTCCGCCTCCGCCCGTCCCGAGGCGAGCTCCTGGCGGATCACGCGCAGCGGCAGGAACTCGTCGCGCTGCAGGCGCAGGATCGTGCGCAGCCGCTGCACGTCGCCGGTGCCGTAGAGGCGGTAGCCGCCCGGCGTGCGCTTGGGCGCGAGCAGCTTCTGATCCTCGAGGTAGCGGATCTTCGAGATCGAGATGTCCGGGAACTCCTGCTCGAGCGCCTTGCAGACGGCGCCGATCGTCATCGCCTTGGCGCGCGGGGCCTCCGCACCCGCCTCCGCCGCCGGGCTCTGGGCTGCGTCGCTCACGTCAGCGCGAGAGGAACGTGAGCTTGTACTTGCCGATCTGGATCTCGTCGCCGTCCTCCAGGCGCTGCGAGTCGATCCGCCGGCGGTTGACGTACGTGCCGTTCAGCGACCCGAGGTCGTCGAGGTGCACCTCGTCGCCGCGGCGCACGACCAGGGCGTGGTCGCGCGAGACCGTGACGTCGTCGAGGAAGACGTCGGAGTCCGGACGGCGCCCGATCGTCATCCGCTCGTGGTCGAGCGGGAAGCTCTCCCCCACCCGGCCGCCGCCGGCGCGGACGACGAGCGCCGCGCCCTCCTCGGCGACCATGTCGTCCAGCTCGACCGGCACGAGCTCACCGGTCGACTCGTCGATCCGGTAGGTCGCCGTCGAGGACTCCTGCGGCGCGTGGAGATCGCCCAGGTAGGCGCCGCACTTCTGGCAGTAGTTGGCTCCGTCGGTGTTGACGAAGCCGCACTCCGGGCAGTGGAGCGCCATCGTCCCCGGGCGTCAGCCGGCCTCGTCGGCGTCGGGGGCGATGCCCGCCTTGCCGGCCAGGATGTCGGTGAGCTTCTGCACGTCGTCGCCGGAGATCACGTCCTCGCCGCCCTCGTGCTTCTTGCGCAGGCGGTTGACCAGCTCCGCGCGCAGGATGTCGATCTTCCCGTGCAGGATCCGGCGCCGGTAGGAGATCTCGGTCTCCTCCTCGGTCAGGGACTGGATCAGCCCCTTGAGCTCCTCGTCGCTCAGCGCGCCGAGATCGGGGAAGGTGTCGTCCATGGGTGAAGTGCGCTCCTCGTCCGAAGGCGGGAAGCCCCGCCGCGCGGCGAGCATACCAGCGGGGAGCGGGGGTTCAACCTGAGGTTGAGGTGTTGCGCTCGCGCAGCTGCCGGACGGCGTCGCGGCCGTACTCGACGGTGGCGATGACGAGCAGCGCGACGCCGATCGCGAGCAGCACCGCGCCGAGCGTCTCGAGCCCGCACATCGCGAAGAAGAGCGAGGCCATCGCCGGCCAGACGCCCCAGCGCCCCCACCAGTTGATCTTCAGCTCGACGCCGCGGCGCAGCGCGAACGGCGCGGCGAGCAGCATCAGCGCCTCGCGGGCGATCAGCAGCCCCAGCAGCCAGCGCGGGAGCAGGTCGAAGTTCCAGCAGACGACGACCCCGGAGATCACGAGCAGGCGGTCGACGACCGGGTCGAGCAGGGCGCCCATCCGGCTGTACTGC
>JALOLQ010000241.1 GCA_025455895.1 Solirubrobacteraceae bacterium | reverse complement strand
CGTCGGCGGCCTGGCCCGCCTCGACGACGACGACGGCCACGGCACGATGGTCGCCGGGGCCGCGGCCGCGACCGGGCGCGTGCTCGGGGTGTCGCCGACGAGTCCCGTGCTCCCGGTGAAGGTGGCCGCGACCCTCGACGTGGTGACGCCCGAGACGATCGTCAAGGGCCTGGAGCTCGCCGCGGCGAAGAAGGCGATCGTCGCCGTGCTGCCGTCCTCGCAGCCGCTCACGCAGGCGCCGGTGAACGGGATCTCCGCGGTCGGCCGCGCCGTCGAGGCGGCGCTCGGCGACGGCCTGATCACCGTCGTCCCGGTCGGGAACGACGGCAAGGGCGCCCAGGTCTTCCCGGGCGGGCTGGCGCACGTGCTCACGGTCGGCTCCGCGAGCTCGTTCGGCAGCCGCGAGGCGTTCTCGAACTTCGGGCCGTGGCTCGACCTCGTCACCGCCGGGCGCGACCTCGTCCTGCCCGTGCCGCCGGCGCAGTGCGCCTCCGGGTACGCGCGCGGGACCGGCACGTCGTTCTCCGCCGGAGCGGTGGCCGGCGCCGTCGCGCTGATCGGCGCCGCGCGGCCCGCGCTGCGCGCGGAGAACCTCTACGACCTCGTGCGCCGCTTCGCGATTCTCGACGCCCAGACGGCCGGCTTCGACGCCGACAGCGGCTTCGGCCTCGTCGACGTCGGGGCGGGCCTCGACGCGAAGACCCCCGCCGCCGACCTGCCCGAGTCCAACGATCAGGTGTTCTGGCTCAGGCGGAGCGCGGCGCGCTTCCCGGTGCTGCTGCGGAGCGCCCGCAGTGCCACGGTCCGTGGCACCGTCAGCCCGGGGAAGGACCCGCAGGACGCGATGAAGGTCGCGCTGCGCCGCGGCGACGTGCTCAGCGTCGCGACGCGCGGCACGGCCGCCTCGGCCCTGCTGGCGGCGACGGTCTGGAGCCCGCGCACGGGATCGTTCGACATGAGCCTCCCGGCTCCGGGCACGCTGCTGCGCGACACCTCGGGCTTCACGCGCGAGCCGGAGCTCTCGTTCCGCGCGACGAGCACCGGCACGCACTACGTCGCGGTGTTCGCGCCGGACTGGGTCCCGCCGGGGGAGGACGAGGAGGGCGGCACGTTCGTCACGAGCGGACCGCCGCACGTCGCGTTCGCCCTCAGTCTGCGCAAGCGCTGCTCGTCCTCGCGCACGCTGGCGGTGCCGCTCGGCCGGCTGCGGCGCCCGGGCGGCCGGCTCACCTCGGTGACGATCCTCGAGGACGGGATCCGCCGCGTGCGCTGGACGCGCGCGCAGGTGCGCCGGCGCGTGCGGCTCGACGGGTTCGCGAACGGGCGTCACGAGGTGGTGTTCCGGGCGGCGTTCTCGAACCGCGCGCAGACGCGCGTGGCACGGGTGATCCGGACCCGCTGCACGTTGCGGCTCGCGCGCTGAACGGCGCAGAGGATCGCCTCCGAGCGGGGCGGTTTCCCCGCACTTTGCGGGGTTCGACCGGCTCACGGGGGGAGAGATTCGGCCATCCTGTGCCTAGGCCGAACGGATTCGGCACACCACGGACCGGCACGGACGCTCATGGGAGACACCGCACTGGCCGAGGCCCCTTCGGGCCCGGTCCTCGACGACGCAGGGCGCGACGCGCTCGTGCTCGAGATGATCCGCCTGCACGCGGACGGGCTGCTGCGCCTGGCGCGGCGCAACAGCCTCAACGACGCCGACGCGCAGGACGCCTACCAGCGCGGCCTGGAGATCTTCCTCAACCATGCGCACCGGCTCGACCCGCCGCGCGCGGCGTCGTGGCTGCGGACCGTGGTGAAGCACGAGGCGATGGCCGTGCGCCGCACCCGCCAGCGGGACCTCGCCTCGCTCGAGGTGGACTTCGACCTGCTCGAGTCGCGCACGACCGCCTCGCCGGAGGACCGCGTCATCGCGCTCGAGCACGTCGCGCGCTCGGCCGAGTCGCTGCGGCGGCTCAAGCCGCAGGAGGTGCGCGCGCTCTGGCTGCGCGCCCAGGGCAGCTCGTACGACGAGATCCAGGAGCAGACCGGCTGGACCCGGACGAAGGTCAATCGCTGCCTGTACGAGGGGCGGCGCAGCTTCCTCGAGCGCTACGCGGGGATCGAGTCGGGCGCGGAGTGCGAGCGCTGGGCGCCGCTGCTGTCGGCGATGGTCGACGGCGAGGCATCGCCGGAGGAGGTGCTCGAACTGCGCCCGCATCTGCGCTCATGCGGGACCTGCCGGGCGGCGGTGCGCGAGCTGCACCGGGCGGCGGCGCCGCTGGCCGGCGTCTTCCCGCTCGGAGTCGTGACGCTCACCGCCGATGCGGCGGAGCCCGCGGGGCAGCTCTTCGTGCGGGTCTACGAGACGGTGACGACGTGGATGGCCGAGCGGGCGGCCTCCTCGGTCGTGCGCGCTCAGCTGCTGGTGGACGCGGTCGGTGCGTCGGCGAGCAAGATGACGGCGGTCGCGGCCGCCTCGGCGGCGGTCGCGGGCGGCGGGGCGGTGGCGATCCAGCAGGTCGCGCCGGACCCCGAGCGCGCGGCGCAGGTGCAGCCGGTCGGTCGTGCGGTGGACGCGTCGGGCAGCGTGAAGGAGCTGGCGATCGACCGCGAGGTCGCGCGGCGCCTGGCCGACGAGCGGGCGGCGGCGGCGCGGCTGGCGGCGGCGCGCGAGCGCCGGCGTGACCAGCAGGCGGCGCAGGCCGCGCGGGCCGCGGCCGCCGCGGCGGCTTCGGCGCCGGCGACGCAGAGCGCACCCGCGCCCGAGCCGTCCCCCGCGGCCAGTCCCGCGCCCGCGCCGAGCCCGGCACCCGCGCCGAGCGCCGCGCCGGCTCCGGCCGCCGCCGAGCTCGGCCTCGAGTAGCCGCCCGGCAGCGCCGCCGCTCCCCTGCGAGCATGCCGCGCCATGAGCCGGCGCACGGTCCCCGCCAGCGAGCGCATCGCCGCCTGGGCCGCGGCGGGCGAGGACGTCGCCTTCCGCGGGCGGCGGATCCACGCCTTCCACCGCCCGGGCGAGCGTCCGGCGCTGCTCCTGCTCCACGGCTTCCCGTCCAGCTCGTTCGACTGGCGCGGCCTGCTCGCCGCGCTCCCGGGGCAGGAGGTGATCGCCTTCGACGCGCTCGGGTTCGGCCTCTCGGACAAGCCGCGCGATCACGTGTACACGCTCGGCTGGCAGGCCGACCTCGCCGAGGCGCTCGTGGAGCGGGCCGGCTCGCCGCCGGTCGTGCTCGTCGCGCACGACATGGGGACCTCGGTCGCCACCGAGCTGCTCGCGCGCGACCTGCGCGGCGAGACCCCGCTCGACGTCCGCGGCGCGCTGCTCTTCAACGGCAGCGTGATCCTCGAGCGCGCGAGCCTCACGCTCGGGCAGCGCGCGCTGCGCTCGCCGGCCGGCCCGCTCGTCGCCGGGCTGACGAACGAGCGCGCGTTCCGCCGCCAGTTCGGCGCGCTCTTCTCGCGCGAGCATCCGCTGAGCGACGCCGAGGCCGCCGACCAGTTCGCGCTGATCCGGATCCACGGCGGCCGGCGCGTGATGCACCGCCTCGTCCACTACCTCGACGAGCGCGTGCGGCTCGCCGACCGCTGGCACGGCGCCGTGCGCGACTGGCCCGGGCCGCTGCACCTCGCCTGGGGATTGCAGGACCCGGTGGCCACCGAGGCGGTCCTCGACGGCCTGCGCGAGCTGCGCCCGCACGCCCCGGTGACGACGTGGGACGACGTCGGGCACTACCCCGCCGTCGAGGCGCCGGAGCGGGTCGCCGCGGCGGTCCGGGCGCTGCTCGCGGACGCGCCCGGCCGCTAGCGCGCGGACGCGCTCATGCCGTCCGATCCGGGGCGTAGCTTGCGGCCCGTCAGCCCGTCCCCGCGCTGCCGGAGTCGCGATGCCCCTCTGCTTCATCGAACCCCATGACGCCATCCGCGTGATCGCCGAGTCCGTCGGCCGCGAGGCCCGGCGCCAGCTGCTGTCCGAGCTCGTGCGCGCGTGGGTCGACGCGATCCCCGAGAACGAGCTCGAGAGCCACTACGTCAAGGCGATCTCCGACCTCGACGAGCACGACCTCTCGATGCTCGCCGCGTGGCACGCCTCGCTCGAGGTCGGCCAGCCGATCGCCAACCGCGAGTTCCTCGTCGGGGTCTTCCCGGCGCTCGGCGACAACCGCCGCGAGGCGCTGAAGATCGCCGCCGGGTTCCGCGGCGAGGAGGCGTTCGACGCGGGGGTCTCCGAGGAGCAGGCGCTCGAGACGGTGCTCCCGCACCTGCCGCGCGAGCAGGCGCTCGAGCTCGCGAACGAGTGCCTCGAGCTGTATCTGTGGGATCGGTTGGGCTCAGACAACTGAGCCCAGCGCCGCCTCGATCTCCCGCCGCGCCTGCGCGGTCGTGCGGAAGTGCACCGCGGTCATCCCGAGGGCGGCGGCCGCCTCGCAGTTGATCTCGATGTCGTCGACGAAGACGCACTGCTCGGCGCGGGCGCCGAGGCGCTCGCAGGTCAGGTGGTAGATCGCCGGGTCGGGCTTGCGCAGGCCGACGAACGCCGAGTCCACGACGAGCTCGAAGAGCTCGTCCACCGGCAGCATCGAGCGCCAGCGCGGCTCCCACTCGCGCACGTTGTTCGTCAGCAGCGCGGTGCGCAGGCCGCGCTCGCGCACGGCGCGCACGAGCCCGAGCATCTCGGTGTTCGGCTCGAGCGCGGCGAAGTAGCGCTCGCTGAAGCGGTGCATCTCGACCGGGCGCCCGAGCTCGGCCTCGATCTCGGCGCCGAGCGCGGCCATGAACGCGGGCTCGGTGATCCGCCCGCACTCGAGCTCGTGCAGCGGGTTCATCCCGTCGCGCTCGGCCATCCGCGCCATCGCGCCGCCGAGCGCCTCGGCGCTGATGCCGGCCTCCTCCTGCACGCGCGCGAACGCCTCGGGCAGCGGCGAGGTGAGCACGCCGCCGAAGTCGCTGACGAGGATCCGCCCGCTCACGCGTCCGGGGCCCGTCGCAGGACGTCGTAGCGCCCGACGCCGTCGAGCTCGCCGAGCCGCCAGTGCAGGAACGAGCAGTCCAGCCGCAGGCGCCCGAGGTCGAGCGTCGTCCCGCAGACGACTTCGCCCTCGAGCCGCAGCGGGCGCTCGTCGTCCTCGCGCACCCACAGCTCGAGCGCGGCGCGGCGCTGACGCCCGTCGGCGTCGAAGGTGGTGGAGAGGCGCGGATCCTCGA
>JALOLQ010000240.1 GCA_025455895.1 Solirubrobacteraceae bacterium | reverse complement strand
GGGAACCTCTGCGCCGATCCGAAGCTCGCCGCGCCCGCGGCGGCCGAGCCGGACGTGCGCCTGCTCGCCGGCTCGCCGGCGATCGACGCCGGCGACGACGCGCTCGTCCCCGCCGCGCTCACCACGGATGTCTTCGGCGCCCCGCGGATCGCCGACGGCGACGGGAACGGCGTCGCCCGGGTCGACCTCGGCGCGGTCGAGCGCCCCGGCCCCGTGCCGCCCGTGCCGCCTGTGCCGCCTGCGCCGCCGGCTCCTGCGCCGCCGGCCGCGGCCAAGGACACCACCGCGCCGGCGATCAGCGGGCTGCGCCTGACGAGCCGCACGCTGCGGCCGGCCGGCAAGCCCGGCCCGCGGCGCCCGAAGGCGCCGCCGCGCACGACGACCTTCCGCTTCCGCCTGTCGGAGGCCGCCACCGTCCGGATCGCCTTCGCCCCCGTGGTGCGGCGCAAGGCGCGGCGCGCGGTCGGCACGCTCGTGCGCCCCGGCGTGAAGGCGGGCGACGTGCGCGTGGCGTTCAGCGGCCGCCTCGGCCGCCGCGTCCTGCGTCCGGGCACCTACCGCGCGACGCTGACCGCCACCGACGCCGCCGGCAACCGCTCGCGCCCGGTGATCGTGACGCTCACCGTGGTGCGCTGAGCCGGGGCCCGCGCGCGCGAGGCTCTGGATGGTCGTTTCCACGGTCCGGGCCCTCCGCACCAACGCCCTCGTGGAATCAACCATCTAGGCTTGGCCGCGCATGGCTCAGACGAAGAAGAAGCGCAGCACGAAGCACCGCGGCAACGCCGCCGGCGTCGTCGAGACGCGCGGGCGCACCGGGCGCAAGCCGACCGACGCGGAGAAGCAGCCCGCCAAGACGGGCGGCAAGCGCCAGGACCGCTTCGACCGCCCGCCGAGCTGGCGCGGGGCGGCGAACCGGTCGCTGATCGCCGTCGTCATCTTCGTGGCGATCCTGATCCTGTTCTTCAAGCAGAGCGTGCCGGCGTCGCTCTCGCTCGGCGCGGTGATGCTGCTCTTCTACATCCCGCTGAGCTACTTCACCGACAACGCGCTGTACAAGCGCCGCCTGCGCCAGAAGCAGCAGCCGCCGAAGCCGAAGAAGAAGGCCGAGGACGCGAGCTAGTGGACGTCCGCGGCTTCACCGTCGGGCCGGTCCAGGAGAACAGCTACCTGCTGCGCCGCGACGCCGAGGCGACGGCGGCGGTGATCGTCGATCCCGGGGACGAGGCGCCGGCGCTGCTCGCCGCGATCGAGGAGTCCGGCGCCGAGCTCGAGGCGATCCTGCTCACGCACACGCACTTCGACCACGTCGGCGCCGTGGCGCCGCTGGCGCGCGCGACCGGCGCGCCCGTGTACTGCCCGGCGCTCGAGACCCACGTGCTCGCGGACATCATGGCCTTCGTCCCCTGGGACGGCTTCGGCCCGTTCGAGTCCTGGGAGGCCGAGGAGACCGTCGAGGGCGGCGAGCGCCTCGAGCTCGCGGGCTTCGAGATCGACGTGCTCTTCACGCCCGGCCACAGCCCCGGCCACGTGACCTACGTCTTCGCGCGCGACGACGAGTACGCCGACGTCCCGTTCGTGCTCGCCTCGGGCGACGTGCTCTTCCAGGGCTCGATCGGCCGCACCGACCTCCCCGGCGGGGACCACGCGACGCTCATGGCCTCGATCGCCGACCTCGTCGAGCGCTACCCGCAGGACACCGTGGTGCTCCCCGGGCACATGGGCGTCACGACGCTCGGCCGCGAGCGCGAGAGCAACCCGTTCCTCCAGGACCTTCCCGCGCGCTCGTGAGCGAGCGCCCCCAGGCCCCGCGCGGCACGTTCGACGTGCTGCCCGAGCAGAGCGCGCTGCGGCTCACCGTCGAGAGCGCCGCGCGGCGCACGCTCGAGGCCGCCGGCTACCGGCGGATCGAGACGCCCGCGTTCGAGGACACCGACGTCTTCCGGCGGACGGTCGGCGAGTCCACCGACATCGTGCAGAAGGAGATGTACACCTTCACCGACGGCGGCGGGCGCTCGCTGACGCTGCGCCCGGAGGTGACCGCGCCGATCATGCGCGCCTACCTCGAGCACGGGATGCACAAGCTCGCCCAGCCGGTGAAGCTCTGGTACCTCTCGAGCTGCTTTCGCTACGAGCGCGCGCAGGCCGGCCGCTACCGCCAGTTCTGGCAGATCGGGGCCGAGGCGATCGGCTCGGACGACCCGGCGGTGGACGCCGAGTCGATCCTGCTGCTCCACGCGCTGCTCGGCGAGCTGGGGGTGCGCGGCGTGCGCCTGCGGCTCGCGAGCCTCGGCACCGCCGCCTCGCGCGCCCGCTACCGCGAGCTGCTCCAGGCGCACCTGCGCGCGCACGAGGACCGGCTCTCCGATGAGGTCCGCGAGCGGATCGACCTCAACCCGCTGCGCGCGTTCGACAGCGACCACCCGGGAACGCGCGAGGTGATGGCGAGCGCGCCGCTGCTGCTCGACCACCTCGACGCCGAGGACGCCGAGCACTTCGCCCAGGTGCAGGAGCTGCTGCGCACCGCCGAGATCCCGTTCGAGCTCGATCCGGCGCTCGTGCGCGGCCTGGACTACTACACGCGCACCGTCTTCGAGTTCACGAGCGACGCGCTCGGCGCGCAGAGCGGCGTCGGCGGCGGCGGGCGCTACGACGGCCTGGCCGAGGAGCTCGGCGGCCCGCCGACGCCCGGGATGGGCTGGGCGGCCGGGGTCGAGCGGATGCTGCTCGCCGCCGAGGAGCGCCCCGTCCCCGAGCCGGTCTGCGACCTCTACGTCGCGCTCGCCGGCGAGGCGCCCGAGCTGCGCGCGACGGCGTTCGCGCTGGCCGCCGAGGCGCGCCGCGCGCAGGTGCCCGCGCAGCTCGAGCTGGCCGGGCGCTCGCTGAAGGGCCAGATGAAGCAGGCCGGGCGCCTCGGCGCCCGCTACGTTGCGATCCTCGGCGACGACGGGATCGCGCTGAAGGACATGGAGAGCGGCGAGCAGGAGACGGTGGCGTCTCCGTCCGCCGTCGTGGCGCACGTGCTGCGCGGGAGGCATCCGGGATGAAGGCCGCACCGAGGTCGAACGACTACCGCGACACGTGGGCGGGAACGCTCACGGGCGCGCACGAGGGCGCCGAGGTGCGCGTCGCCGGCTGGGTGCACCGCCGCCGCGACCACGGCGGCCTGATCTTCATCGACCTGCGCGACCGCTCCGGGCTCGTCCAGCTCGTCTTCCACCCGGACACGAGCGGGGACGCGTTCGCGCTCGCCGAGCGGCTGCGGCCCGAGCACGTGGTCTCCGCCGCGGGCGCCGTCGTGCGCCGCGAGCCCGAGAACGTCAACCCGAACATGGCGACCGGCGAGATCGAGGTGCGGATCACCGCCTGCGACCACCTCGCCGAGAGCGAGACGCCGCCGTTCGCGATCGACGAGGACTCCCCGGTGGAGGAGACGATCCGCCTGCGCCACCGCTGGCTCGACCTGCGCCGCGAGGGCATGCGCGAGGCGATGGTCACCCGCGCCCGCGTGATCTCGGTGATGCGCCGCGTGCTCGAGGAACGCGACTTCCTCGACATCGAGACGCCGATCCTCACGCGCTCGACCCCCGAGGGCGCGCGCGACTTCCTCGTTCCCAGCCGCTTCAACCCGGGCGCGTTCTACGCGCTCCCGCAGAGCCCGCAGCTCTTCAAGCAGCTGCTGATGATGGCCGGCTTCGAGCGCTACTACCAGATCGCCCGCTGCTTCCGCGACGAGGACCTGCGCGCCGATCGCCAG
>JALOLQ010000239.1 GCA_025455895.1 Solirubrobacteraceae bacterium | reverse complement strand
GAAGAGCAGCGGGAAGATGCCCTGCACCGCCTCGGGCGAGCCGGTCGCCATCGCCAGCCAGGCGCCGATCCCGGCGAACGCGACACCGACGAACACCGAGAGCGCGAGCAGCGCGAGCGCACCGAGCACGCCGCTCTCGATCGTCACGCCGAAGATCAGCCCGATCGCGAGGTAGAGCACCGAGCCGATCACGGCGAGCGCGGTGCCGCCCGCGGTCGCGCCCACGAGCAGCGGGACCCGGCGGGCCGGCGTCAGCGCCAGCCGGTCGAGGAAGCCCTTGTCGATGTCGGTCGCCAGCTCGGTCCCGGCGGTGATCGCGGCGAACAGCGCGCCCTGGACGAAGCAGACGACGATCGCGAAGTTGATGTAGCGGTCGGTGGGGAAGCCGGGCAGCTCGGTGACCGAGGCGAGCCCGGCGGCGTTCACCGCCAGCAGGATCAGCGGGAACAGGATCACCGGGAGGATCAGCGCCGGCTGGCGCAGCGTGCGGCTGACCGAGCGCCGCGCGATCAGCGCGACCTGGCGGCCGATCGGGACCGGCCGGCCGAGCGGCGCTCCGGCGGCGACGGTCGTCATCGCGCCGCGGCCGGGGGCTCGGCGTCGTCGTCGCCCGCGCCCTCGAGCGAGCGGCCGGTCTTCTCGAGGAAGACGTCGTCGAGCGACGGCTGGTGGAGCTGGAGGTCGGCGACCGCGAGCCCCTCGGCGTCGAGCGCGCGGACGACGTCGGCCAGCTGCTCGGCGCCTTCGGCGAGCCGCACCGCGGCCGCCCGCGGCGAGCCCGCGGCGGCCTCGCCGAAGCGCGCGAGCACCGCGGCCAGGCGCTCCTTGTCCTGCGGGTTCACCGGGATCGCCTCGAGCGCGACGCCGCCGATCTCCGCCTTCAGCGCCGAGGGCGTGCCCTCGGCGACGATCCGCCCGTGGTCGATGATCCCGACGCGGTCGGCGAGCACGTCCGCCTCCTCGAGGTACTGCGTGGTGAGGAAGACGGTCACGCCGTCCTCGCGCGCGAGCCGCTCGACCTCGCCCCAGAGCGCGCTGCGGCTCTGCGGGTCAAGGCCGGTCGTCGGCTCGTCGAGGAACAGGACGCGGGGGCCGTGGACGAGCGACAGCGCGAGATCCAGGCGGCGCTTCATGCCCCCGGAGTAGCCCCCGACCTTGCGATCGGCCGCCTCGGTGAGGCCCACGCGCTCGAGCAGTTCCTGCGTCCGCGCGCGCGTGCGCTCGCGGGTCAGCCCGTGCAGGCCGGCCTGGAGGTCGAAGTGCTCGCGGCCGGTGAGGAAGTCGTCGAGCGCGGAGTCCTGGAGCGCCGCCCCGATCGTGCGCCGGATCGCGGGGCCCTGCGTCGCGACGTCGAGCCCGGCGACCTCGGCCCGGCCGCCGGTCGGCGGCAGCAGCGTCACGAGCATCAGGACCGTGGTCGACTTCCCGGCGCCGTTGGGGCCCAGGAACCCGTAGATCTCGCCGGGGGCGACCTCGAGGTCGATCCCGTCGACCGCCTTGATGCCGCCCTTGAACTCGCGCCGCAGCCCCGAGACGAGGATGCCGTTGCCGCCCGCCATCAGCCGACGTCGGCCAGCGGGCGCGGGCCGGGGCCCACGTACTTCGCGGTCGGCCGGATCAGCCGGCCCTCCCGCTTCTGCTCGAGGATGTGCGCCGACCACCCGGCCACGCGCGCGCAGGTGAACATGCTCGTGAAGAGCTCGGCGGGCACCTCGGCCATGTCGAGCACGACCGCCGACCAGAACTCGACGTTCGTCGCCAGCACGCGGTCGGGCTTGCGCGCCTTCAGCTCGGCGAGGGCGGCACGCTCGAGCGCCTCGGCGACGGCGTAGCGCACCGAGCCGAGCTCCTTGGCGGTGCGGCGCAGCACGCGGGCGCGCGGGTCCTCGGCGCGGTAGACGCGGTGGCCGAAGCCCATCAGGCGCTCGCCGCGGTCGAGCGCGTCCTTGACCCACGCGTCGGCGTCGCCGCGCTGCTCGACCTCGTCGAGCATCTGCAGCACGCGCGAGGGCGCGCCGCCGTGGAGCGGGCCGCTGAGCGCGCCGACGGCGCTCGAGAGCGAGGCGGCGCAGTCGGCGCCGGTCGAGGCGACGACGCGCGCGGTGAAGGTCGAGGCGTTCATCCCGTGCTCGGCTGCGGAGATCCAGTAGGCGTCGACCGCCTTGACGTGGGCCGGGTCGGCCTCGCCGCGCCAGCGCAGCAGGAACCGCTCGGCGATCGTCGCTCCCGCGTCGATCGTCGCCTGGGGCACCCACGGGCGCCCGAGCCCGCGCGCGGACTGCGCGACGAAGCTCAGAGCCATCACCGAGCAGCGCGCGAGATCCAGCCGCGCCTGCTCGTCGCTGATGTCGAGCAGCTGGCCCATGCCCCACTCGGGCGCGAGCGTCGCGATCGCCGCCTGGACGTCGACGCGCGGATCGCCGGAGCGGATCATCAGCGCGTGCGGCTCGGCGGGCAGCAGGCCCGGCTCGAAGCTCCCGTCGACGAGCAGGCCCCAGACCTTCTCGTAGGGCACCTGGCCGACGAGGTCCTCGATGTCGACCCCGCGGTAGCGAAGCGCGCCGCCCTCCTTGTCGGGCTCGGCGATCTCGGTGGCGAAGGCGACGACGCCTTCCAGGCCTGACTGGACCTCGGTGGTGGTCACGACGGGGCTCCTGGCGGTTGCTGTGCGCGCTCAATCTAGTGGGTCGCAGCAGGCCGGCGGTGAACGACCGGTAGGCTCGCGATCCCGCCCGCTCGACACCCCGTCAAGGAGCCCCGATGACCGACGCCGCCACCGCCGCCGACCTCATGGTCCGCCCCGCCACCGAGCTCGCCGCGATGGTGCGCGCGGGCGAGGTCTCCGCGCGCGAGCTGGTCGAGGCGTCGCTCGCCCGGATCGAGGCGCTGAACCCGACCTACAACGCGTTCCTCGACGTCTTCCCCGAGGAGGCGCTGGCGGCGGCCGACGCCGTGAAGCCCGGCGACGAGCGCCCGCTGGCGGGCGTGCCGACGGCGATCAAGAACAACCGCCCGATCCTGGGCAAGCGCTGGACGTTCGCCTCGAGCCTGTTCGCGGACTTCCCGGCGCCGATGGAGTGGATCGGCGTCGAGCGCCTGCGCGACGCCGGGGCGATCATCGTCGGGCAGACGAACCTGCCCGAGTTCGGGATCGTCCCGACCACCGAGTCGCGGCGCTTCGGCGCGGCCCGCAACCCCTGGGACCCCGAGCGCACGCCGGGCGGCTCCTCGGGCGGCGCGGCCGCGGCGGTCGCCGCGGGCATGATCCCGATCGCCCACGCCAACGACGGCGGCGGCTCGACCCGCATCCCCGCGGCGTGCTGCGGCCTCGTCGGGCTGAAGACCCAGCGCGGGCGGATCAGCTCGGGGCCGCTGACGGCGTGGTCGTTCCTCGGGGTGGACGGCGTCGTGAGCCGCACGACGCGCGACACCGCCGTCGCGCTCGACGTGCTCGCCGGCCCGATGCTCGGCGACGTCGCCTGGGCTGCGCACCCCGGCCACGCGTTCGCGGCGCAGATGGACCAGGCGCCGAGCGGGCGGAAGATCGCGTTCACGACGCTCTCGCCGCTGGCCGACGCGCCGGCCGGCGACGGCGCCCGCGCCGCGGTCCTCGAGGCCGCCGAGCTGCTGCGCGAGCTCGGCCACGAGGTGGTCGAGGCCGACCCGCCCTGGCAGCTGCCCGGGCTCGAGGAGATGTTCGGCGCGCTGTGGGCGCCGATGCTGCCCGGGCTCGAGGAGATGTTCGGCGCGCTGTGGGCGCCGATGATCTCCACCCAGACCGCGTTCGGCGCGATGATCGCCGGGCGCGAGCCGACCGAGGAGGACATCGAGCCGCTCTCGATGGCGCTGTACCGCGCGGCGCGCGAGCTGGACGCACTGACCTACGCCGGCGTCGAGATGCAGCTGCAGACTGCGGGCCGCGCGATCACCCAGTGGATCGCGCAGTACGACGCGCTGCTGTGCCCGTCGCTCGCCGAGCCGCCCGTGCCGCTCGGCACGATCTCGACGACCGACGCCGACGACCCGCTGAGCGGGTTCCGGCGCGCCGCGCAGTTCACCCCGTTCACCGCGGTCGC
>JALOLQ010000238.1 GCA_025455895.1 Solirubrobacteraceae bacterium | reverse complement strand
CGCGCGCTCGCCCCAGGCGCCCGGGCGGCGCGGGTCCTCGAGCGCCGCGCGGCGGCGCGCGATCTGGTCCCCGTGCCAGGCCGCGAGGGCGGCGTGGAGCGGCTGCCATCCGGCGTGATCGCCGGGGTCGATCGGCGCATGGAAGACCGTGTCGGGCAGCAGCCCGCGCCAGCGGCGCACGGTCGGCACGACGAGCGCCCCGGTCTCCGCGGCGAGCCGGGCGGTTCCCGAGGCCATCGCCGTCGGGCGCCCGAGGAACCGGGTCGGGGTGGCGCCGGGCCAGTCGAAGGTGAGCGACACGACCCGGCCCTCCCGGAGCAGCGCGGCGATCCGTCGCGCCGGGCCGGCCTCGGCGTCGATCACCGGCACGCCCAGGCGGTCGTACATCGCGCGCCAGCGCCGCGCTCGCTCCGTCGGGTTCGGGCCGGGCTCGGCCAGCCACCGGCCGCCGACGACGTGGACGTCGGCGAGCAGGTGCCCGAGGCTCGCGCCGAGTCCCGGAAACGCCGCCAGATGGCAGTAGCTCACGATCGCGCCGCGGCCGGACCGCGCGGCGCGGTGGAGGTGCTCGGCGCCCGTGCTGCGCGGGCCGCTCGCGACGCCCGGCCGTTCGAGCAGCGCGGACCGCAGGCCCTCGTGGGCGAGGTGCGCGACCGCCAGCCGGTCGGGGACGGGGCCCGGTCCGGCGACGGCCTCCACCGCGCGGCGGGCGCGCTCGCGCTGTCCGGCGTCGCGCCAGGTCGCGGCGCCGGACAGGGCTCCGCGCAGGAGCGCGGCGCGGTCGCCGAGGGTGCCCGAGGTGGTCATCGCCGGGAGGATCGCGTACGCGGGAGCGCGAGCGTGGCGCGCGTACCCGACCACGGCGGTCGGTTTTGTGCAAGAGTTCCGCGCGCAGCCCTGTTAGGGCGCCCTAACTCCCTCCGGGGACCACCACCCGCCAGACCTTCAGGAGACCCTCGTGCGCATCCTCATCCCCGTCCTCCTCGCGGCGCTGCTCGCGACCGGCGTCGCCGCCTGCGGCGGCGGCGACGACGAGCAGTCCTTCGACCGCGACGCCGCGCAGCTGACGATCTACTCCGGCCGCGACGAGGAGTTCGTCGAGCCGTTGATCGAGCAGTTCGAGGAGGCCAACCCCGGTACCGAGGTGCGCGTGCGCTACGGCGACAGCGCCGAGCTCGCCGCGACGATCCGCGAGGAGGGCGACCAGAGCCCCGCCGACCTCTTCTTCAGCCAGGACGCCGGCTCGCTCGGCGCGCTCGAGGCCGAAGGCGTCCTCGCGCCGCTCCCGCAGACGACGCTCGACCAGGTCGGCAAGGAGTTCCGCTCGACGAAGGACCAGTGGGTCGGCACCAGCGGGCGCGCCCGCGTGCTCGCCTACGACACGCGCAAGTACCAGGCCGGCGACCTGCCCGCGAGCGTCTTCGAGCTCACGAAGCCGGAGTGGAAGGGCAAGGTCGGCTGGGCGCCGACGAACGCGTCCTTCCAGGCCTTCGTCACCGCGATGCGCAAGACCGAGGGCGAGGAGAAGACCAAGCAGTGGCTCGAGGACATGCAGGCCAACGACGTGCAGTCCTACGAGAAGAACACGCTGATCCGCGACGCGATCGCCGACGGCGAGATCGACGCCGGCCTCATCAACCACTACTACGTGCTCGAGGCCCAGAAGGAGGCCGAGGACGGCGCCGCGTATCCCGTCGGCCTGCACTTCTTCCCCGGCGGCGACGTCGGCGCGCTGGTGAACGTCGCCGGCGTCGGGATCCTCAAGAGCGCCGCGGATGCGCAGGGTGCGCAGAAGTTCACCGACTTCCTGCTCTCCGAGCCCGCCCAGACGTACTTCGCGACCGACACCGGCGAGTACCCGCTGGTCGACGGCGTCGCGCAGGACGCGTCGATCCCGCCGCTCGAGGACATCGAGCAGCCGGACGTGGACCTCGCGGATCTCAGCGATCTCCAGGGCACGCTCGAGCTGCTCCAGCAGACCGGCGTCCTGTAGCCGGGCAGGGCGATGGCGGTCACCGCCCGCACGATCACGGCGCCCGCGGCCGAGCCGCGGGTGCCCGCGCCCCCGCGGCCGGCCGGCCGTGACGTGGCGCTCGACCTCGTGCGCGGGCTGGCGATCGTGATCCTGCTCGTCAACCACCTGCGCTACGGCGGCGGGCTCGAGGTCGTCACGCACACCGTGCTCTCGGCCGCCGAGGTGCTGGTGGCCGTCTCCGGCGTCGTCGTCGGCATGGTGTTCGGGCGCCGCTGGCTGGCCGACGGGGCGCGCGCGACGACCGGGATGCTGCTGCGCCGCGCGCGCAAGCTCTACGTCGCCTCGGTGGTCGTCGTCGCGCTGGTCGGCCTGCTGACGCTCGTCCCCGGGCTGAACGCCGAGGCGGTGACCGTCTCGCCGCACGGCGGCTCGGCCCACTACGACCACGACCACCCGCTGCGCCTGGCGCTGGCGATCATCACGCTCGAGGCCGGGCCGTGGCAGTTCAACATCCTCGGCTTCTTCATCGCCGCGATCGCGCTCACGCCGCTCGTGCTCGTCGCGCTCGAGCGCGGCCGCTGGCCGGCGCTGCTGGCGTTGAGCTGGGCGCTGTGGCTGCTCGGGCGGGCGTGGCCGCACGATGTGCTCCCGATGCAGTCCGAGGGGCCGTTCCCGATCCTCGTCTGGCAGCTGCTGTTCGTCCACGGCGTGGTGCTCGGCTGGCACCGCGACGCCGTCGGGCGCTGGATGCGCGCCCACGGCGGCGCGCTGCTCGGCGCGATCGTCGCGGTGGCGCTCGTCGCGGCGGTGCTGCGCCTGCAGGCCAAGGGCCTGGAGCCGTTCGGCCTGTCCGCCGTGATCGGGCGCGAGGACTGGACCGCGTGGGATCTCGCCCACTACGAGAAGACGACGCTCGACCCGGCGCGCGTGCTGACGATGATGACCGTCGCGGCCGCCGCCTACCTCGGCTTCCGGCGCTTCGAGCCGCTCGCCGAGCGGACCGTCGGCCGGGTGCTGCTGCCGCTCGGGCGCAACTCGTTCTACCTCTTCATCATGCACGTGTTCGTGTGCCTGGCGGTCGCGAGCGTGCCGTTCCTGGCGGCCGAGCGGGTCGGCTGGGGAGGCGCCGTGGCGGTGCAGGCGGGGTGCCTGGCGCTGCTGTGGCTCATGGTCACGCGGCGGTTCCTGTTCCGCTGGGTGCCGCGGTAGGCGCGGGCGCGCCGCAGGGCCGGTCCGGGGAAACCACGCTGGCGCACCGGCCGGCGGGCGCCGACCCTGGAAGGGTGATCGTCCTTCGCCTCGGCGCCCTCGCCCTGCTCGCCGCCGGGACGGCGGGCGCCGCGCCCACGCCCGCGGCCGCCGCGGCGCCGGGCTGGTACGGGGGGACCGCGGCCGGCGCGCCCGTGGGGTTCCGGGTGACCGCGCGCGGCGCGGTGACCGACCTGCGCGCCGGCCGCCTGCCCGCCTCCTGCGCGGGCGGCACGGCGCGGGAGATCGGCATCCGTCCGGGTGCGACCGGCACCCGCGCGGCCCGCGTCCGCGCCGGGCGGGTGGGCTGGACGACGTCGATCGGCGACGACGAGGTCGTCGGCCTGCGGGGTCGCGCGACGCTCGCCGGCCGCTTCTCGGTGCGGGCGTTCCGGGGCACGCTGCGCGTGAGCTTCCGCTGGCCGGACGGGGCGTCCTGCCGGACGCGGACCCTGACGCTGCGTGCGGCGCGGCGGGCGGGGGAGCTCGCCGTCCCGGTGCTCGGCTACCGGATCTTCGTCGGGCGCGACGCCGCCGGTGCGCCGCTCGAGCTCGCGCTGCGC
>JALOLQ010000237.1 GCA_025455895.1 Solirubrobacteraceae bacterium | reverse complement strand
GATCCCGCCCTGGCTCGCGAACCCGAGCCCGCCGTCCTGGAAGACGAGCACCAGCACCCCGGTCGTCGCCGCGGCCGTGAGCACGTTCATGAGCAGCGTCTTGACGGGCAGCACGACCGAGCCGGTCATGAGCCAGAGCACGAGCAGCGTCCCGCCCACCAGGATCGCCAGCGCGAGCGGCAGGCTGCCGGCGATGCTCGACTGCTGGTCGGCGAAGGCGGCCGCCTCCCCGCCGAGGTACGCCGTCCCGGGCGCCGGGACGGCGCGCACCTCGGCGAGGATCCGCTGCGCCGGCGGCCGCACCGCCTCGCCGGCCAGCGCGAGGTCGACCTGCCAGGCGCCGTCGGCGATCGGCCGCGGCGCGCCGGTGACGGTGACGCCGTCGAGCCGCTCGAGACGCTCGGCGTAGCGCTCCAGCGCCGGGCCCGCGCCGCGGCCCGCGCGCACGGCGACGAAGGCGCCCGAGCCGTCCGCGGCGGCGAAGTCGCGCTCGAGCGCGTCATGGACAACGCGGGCGCTCTGGCTCGCCGGCAGGACGCTCGCATCCACCCCGGTCCACTGCGTGCGCAGCGCGGGCAGCGCGACGAGCAGCAGCGCGGCGGCGGTGAGCACGGCGACCGCGCCCGGGCGGCGCATGACCGCAGAGGCCACGCGCGACCAGGCGCCCGTGGCCGGCGCGGTGCCCGTGGCCCCGGCCCGGCCGGCGACGATCCGCGGGCCCCAGAACGCGAGCAGCACGGGAACGACGGTCAGGGCGGCGAGCGCGGCGGCGAGCGCGATCAGCACGCCGCCGATCCCCATCGAGACGATGAACGGGACCTCGAACACGAGCAGCGCCGAGAGCGAGACGGCGACCGTCGCGGCGCTGAAGAGCACCGTCGGGCCGGCGCCGGTGAGCGTGCGCCGCAGCGCCGCGGCGTCCGCGGCGCCGCGCCCGGCCTCCTCGCGGTAGCGCGCGACGAGGAACAGCGCGTAGTCCACGGCGAGCCCGAGGCCGAGCGCGAACATGAGGTTCAGCGCGTAGACCTGCACGTCGTAGACGGCGGTGGCGGCCCGCAGCGCCAGGAAGCCGAAGAGGATCGCCGCGAGCGCGGTGGCCAGCGGCACGAGCGCCGAGCGCACGCTGCCGAACAGGAGGAAGGCCAGCAGCGCGAGAACCGGGAAGGCGAGCGTCTCCGCGGTCGCCAGATCGGATCCCGCCTGCTCGCCGATCTGCTCCCCGGCGATCGCGCCGCCGCCGAGCGTCACGTCGTCGCGGTCGGCGAAGGCGGTCGTGAGGCGCGCGGCGAGCTCGTCCTCCGGCGCGCCGGCGCGCACGCGTGCGGTGACGATCGCGGCGGCGCCGTCCCGGGACACGCGCGGGTCGCCGGCGGCCCGCCGCGGGGCCTGGACGTCACGCAGATCCGGGTCGGCGGCGAGCGTGCGCTGCACGCCGGCCACGGCGGCGCGGCCCTGCGGCGAGGCCACCCCGCCGGGCGGCGCGACGAGTGCGACGACGCCGGGGCCCGCCCCGGCGCCGGTGGCCTGCTCGACGAGGGCGTCGGCGCGCTGGCTGGAGGACCCGGCGACGACCGGGCCGTCGCCGGAGGCGAGCAGGCCCGCGACCGGCCCGCCCAGCAGGCCGGCGGCCAGGACGGCGAGGCCGAGCACGAGCAGGGCGCGACGGGGGCGGTCGGTGATGCGGGTGGCGAGGCGGGCGAGCATGGAGGTTCTCCTGGCGGGGTGACGAGACGGGCGTAGATATACAGACGTAGATCTACGGTTGTCAAGTCGCCGTTCCCGCTGGTACGGTGGGCCCGTGGCCACGACCGCCCCCACGCCCCGCCCGCGCACGCCCCGCGGCCAGGGCGAGCAGACGCGCGAGCGCCTCCTCACGGCGGCGGACGACCTCCTGCACGAGACCCGGGAGACCACGGCGCTCACGATCCGCGGCGTGACGAAGCGCGCCGGCGTCTCGCCGATGGCCTTCTACCTGCACTTCGAGAACCGCGAGGCGCTGCTCGAAGCCGTCTACGAGCGCCACTTCCGCGCGTTCCTCGACGTCATGCGGGGCGCGCTCGCGGCCGCGGGCCCGCAGCCGCGCGAGCGCCTGCACGCCGCCGGGCTCGCCTACCTGCGCTTCGGCCTGGAGAACCCGGGCGAGTACGTGCTGATCTTCGAGACCGCCGCGCAGCTGCCGCCCGGCCCGCCGGCGGCCGCGGCACGCGAGGCCTTCGACTTCATCGTCGACCTCGTGCGCGAGGTGCGCCCCCAGGAGCCCGAGCCGCGGACGGTGGCGATCGAGGTCTGGTCGGCGCTGCACGGCACGGTGCTGCTGCGGCGCAACCGCCCGTCGTTCGACTGGCCGCCGCTCGAGCCGACCGCCGTCGACCTGCTCGACCGGCTCGTCCCCGCCTGAGGCGCGCTCAGGCCACGGGGGCGGGCGGGGCGGCCATGACCTCCACCCGGTGGCCCGCGGGCGAGATCACCTGCGTGCGCGGCGCCCCCCAGTACGCGGTGCGCGGCGCGGCCTCGTGGCCGGCGGCGCGCAGGCGCGCGATCGTCGCGTCGTAGTCCGGCGCGACGACCGCGACGTGGCCGGCCGCCGGAACGCTCGGCGTCTCGGTGACCAGCAGGTGGATCTGCGCGCCGCCCCGCTCGACCCAGCGCGCGCGCTCGCCGAGGCCGGCGGGCGGCTCGACCTCGGTCCAGCCCAGCAGGCCCCAGAAGGCGACCTCGGCCTCGGCGTCCTCCGGGCGCAGCTCGAGCCCGGCGTGGTGCAGCGCGCTCACCAGCGCTCGCGGTTCTCGGCGTCGATCTTGCGCTGGGCGGGGCCGCGGCGCGCGAGCGGCAGCTCGCCGGTCTCGAGGTAGTGCAGGTCCTCGCGCAGGATCGCTGCGGCGCGCGTGGGGTCCAGCACCGCGCCGTGCCCGGGCACGACACGCTCGGCCTGCTCGACGAGCGGCTTCAGGCGCTCGAGCGTCGCCCGGTAGGCCGAGCGCGACCCGCCCTCGGACAGCCACGGGATCTCGACCGACGAGAGGTAGTCGCCGCAGACGAGGATCCGCGCCCAGGGGACCCAGACGGCCATCCCCTCGGGCACGTGACCCTCCGTGGGGTGCAGCTCGAGCTCCGCGTCGCCCAGCTCGAGCTTCCCGGGGACGGGGAGCGCCTGGACGTCGCCGAGCTGCAGCGGCGCCGGGCGCTCGACGTAGTGCTCGTCGTCGAACGCGCGCAGCTCGCGCACCGCCTCGCCCATCGAGCCCTTGAGCCGCGCGGCGGTCGTCTCGGCGCAGCCGAGCGCCGCGTCCGGGAACGCCAGCCGCCCGAGCAGGTGGTCCCAGTCGGCGTGCGTGGCGAGCAGGCCGCTGAGCGCCCAGCCGACGTGCTCGAGCACGCCGCCGAGCGCCTCCAGCTCGTCCGGCAGCAGCGGCGAGTCGACGACGAACGCCTCGTCGCCGTGGTGGACGACGGTGCACGTCGTCTGCCACACGGCCGACGTGCACACGAGGACGTCCTCGTGCAGCGCGACGACCCGCATCGCGCCGGCCGGCCGCTAGACGGCGCCGAGGAGCTTCGCCGCCTCGAGGAGCGTCTTGACCTCCTCGGTCGGCTTCTTCGCGCCGGCGTCGAGCTGCTCCTTGCGCCGGTTCACCCAGATCACCGGGACCTTCGCCTTCAGCGCCGGCTCGACGTCGGAGTGCAGCCCGGAGCAGACGTGCACCCAGTTCTTCTTGCCGCCGATGCGGCGCGCGAACTCGGTGAAGTGGGCGGCGTCCGGCTTGTAGGAGCGCACCTGCTGGGCGGTGACGACGAGGTCG
>JALOLQ010000236.1 GCA_025455895.1 Solirubrobacteraceae bacterium | reverse complement strand
TCCCCGGCGCGCTCGAGCACCTCGGCGGGCGGATGGCCGTCGAGGTGCGCCGCCACGGGCGGCTCGTCTGGGCCGGGGAGTCGGCGCTCGCGGCGCTCGAGCACGGCGGGCTCGACCGGGCGGCCGCCGAGGCGCGCCGGCGCGGCGCACCGGCCGAGGCGCCGGACGCCGCGCCGGTCCCGCAGTCCTGAGCGCCGCCCGGCGCGCGGATCACGCCGCTGGGCGCGCAGAGCGTCCATCCGGGGCTCAAGCCCGCGGCCTTCCCGGACGACCTCATGGTCATGGACTTCGCGCCCGCGGGCCCCTCGAGCGAGCAGCGCTTCCGCGCGCTCGTCGAGGACCTCCCCGCGATCACCTACATCGCGGACTTCGTCGGCGAGTTCCGCCTGCGCTACGTGAGCCCCCAGCTCGAGGTGCTGCTCGGCATCAGCCCCGCGACGTGGCTCGCGGACGAGGAGGCGTGGGTCCGGGCGCTGCACCCGGACGATCGCGAGCGGATCGTGGCCGAGGCCGAGGCGTGCGTCGCCGCCGAGCGCCCTTTCTACTTCTATTACCGGATGCTCGACGGCTCCGGCGAGGTGCGCTGGTTCTGGGAGAAGACGGCGATCGTGCGCGACGCCGCCGGCCGCCCGGTCGCCGTGAACGGCGTGATGCTCGACGTCACCGAGCTGAAGGCCACGCAGTCCGCGCTGCTGCACGAGGCCGAGCGCCGCGTGAGCGAGCGCGACCGGTTCGAGGCGGCGCTGCGCCGCCAGGCCGACGAGCACCTGCACCGCGCGCTGCACGACGAGCTGACCGGCCTGCCCAACCGCCGCCACCTCTTCGACCGGCTCGCCGCGGAGATCGAGCACGGCGGCGGCAACGGCTTCTCGCTGCTGCTGCTGGACCTCGACCGCTTCAAGGAGGTCAACGACGTCCTCGGCCACCACAGTGGCGACGAACTTCTGCGGCTCGTCGCCGAGCGCTTCGCGGCGACGATCCGCGGGGACGACCTGCTCGCGCGCCTGGGCGGCGACGAGTTCGCGGTGCTCGTCGCCGGCGGCGACGGTCCCGATCCCGGGCTCGAGGTCGCGCGCCGGCTCGGCGCCGCGCTCGAGGGAGAGTTCGTGCTCAGCGGCGTGCCGATCCACGTCGAGGCGTCGATCGGCCTGGCCCGCCATCCCGAGGACGGCGCCGACGCGACCGCGCTCATGCGCTGCGCGGACTCGGCCATGTACGCGGCCAAGGAGCTCAGCACCGAGCTCGAGCGCTTCGACGACCGCCGCGACCGCCACAGTCCGACGCGCCTGCAGCGCCTGGGCGAGCTGCGGCGCGCGCTCGGGCGCGACGAGCTCGTGCTCCACTATCAGCCCAAGCTCGAGCTCAGCACCGGCGCGGTGCGCGGCGTCGAGGCGCTCGTCCGCTGGGAGCACCCCGAGCACGGGCTGCTGGCCCCGGCCGAGTTCGTCCCGCTGGCCGAGCAGACCGGGCTGATCAAGCCGCTGACCGCCTGGGTCCTGCGCACCGCGCTGGAGCGCGTGCGCGCCTGGAGCGCCGAGGGCCACGAGCTCGCCGTGGCGGTGAACGTCTCCGAGCGCAGCCTCCTGGACCCGGCCTTCCCGGACGAGGTCGACCGCCTGCTGCGCGCCGCTCGGCTCGACCCCGGGCGGCTCGAGCTGGAGATCACCGAGGGGACGATCATGGCCGACCCGGCGCGCGCGGCGACGGTGCTCGGGCGCCTGGACCTGCTCGGCGTGCGGCTCTCGATCGACGACTTCGGGACCGGCTACTCGTCGCTCAGCCGCCTGCGCCGGCTGCCGATCCACGAGATCAAGATCGACCGCTCGTTCTCGGCCGACCTCGAGGGCTCCGAGCGCGACCTGGCGATCATGCGCTCGACGATCGAGCTCGGCCACAACCTCGGCTGCTCGGTGGTCGCCGAGGGGCTGGAGACCGCCGGCGCACTGGAGCGCGTCGCCGCGCTCGGCTGCGACAGCGCGCAGGGGTTCCACATCGCGCGCCCGCTGGACGACGCGGCGCTGCGCGCGTGGCTGTGCGCGCGGCGCGGGTGAGGGCCGCGGCTCAGGCGTCCTTGCCGGGCTGCGGGAACTGCGTGCGCAGGAACGCGTCCCACATCCCGTCGGTCATCAGCGCGCGCTGGCCGACGAGCAGGTGCGCGCTCGGCGTGACGCGGTAGCGGATCCGCGGCTTCGAGGCCCGGATCGCCTTCTCGATCGCCTTGGCGACGTCGTCCGGCTCGCCGCCGAGCTTCGCCAGCGGCCCCTTCTCGTAGACCTCCTCGGTGGCCTGGGCGACGCGCGCGTTGAACGCGTCGTAGGCGCCCTCGCGCGCGTCCGTCGCCTCGAGCGCGCTCACCGCGGCGTCGCCGAACCCGGTGCGGATCAGGCCCGGCTGGATCACCACGACGTCGACGCCGAAGCCCTTGACCTCGAAGCGCAGCGCGTCGCTGATCGCCTCGAGCGCGTACTTCGTCGCGTGGTAGACGCCGCCGCCGGGGAAGGTGAAGTTCGCGCCCATCGAGCTGACGTTCACGATCGTCCCGGACCGCTGCGCGCGCATCGCGGGCAGCGCGAGCTGGGTGAGGCGCATGAGGCCGAAGACGTTCGTCTCGAACTGCCGGCGCACGTCGTCGAGGGCGATCGACTCGACGGCGCCCGACTGCGAGTAGCCGGCGTTGTTGACCAGCACGCCGACGGCGCCGTGCTCGGCCTCGACCGCGGCCACGGCCGCGCGCATCGAGTCCTCGTCGGTCACGTCGAGCGCGAGGATCCGGCAGCCGGCGCCCTCGAGGTCGGCGATCGACTCCGGCCGTCGCGCGGTGGCGTAGACCGGGAAGCCGGCGGCGGCGAGCCGGGTCGCGGTGGCGCGGCCGATCCCGGACGAGCAGCCGGTGATGAGGACGGGGCGGGAGGACGGGGCGGGCTGGGGCATCGGGACGGGCTCCGGGGTCGGCGGCTGAGCGCGCACACTTGAACAAACCGGATGCGAATTGTCAAGTCGACCGGTGATCCCGTAGGATGGTGGCAGTGCCCGGCACGGCTGCCACCCCCTCCACCACCGCGCGCGGCGACGCGGCGCGGGAGGCGATCCTCGACGCGGCGCTCGACCGCTTCGGCCGCTACGGCCTGCGCCGCACCTCGATGGAGGACATCGCGCGCCAGGCCGGCGTGTCGCGCACGTCGATCTACTTCCACTTCGGCTCGAAGGACCAGGTGTTCCGCGCGCTCTCCGAGCACCTGCACGAGGAGAGCCTCGCCGCGATGGAGCACGCGCTGAACGCCGACGGCGGGGTCGAGGAGCGGCTGCGCACGGCGCTCGAGGCGCGGCTCGGCCGGTTCGTCGAGCTCACGGCCACCTCGCCGCACGGTGCCGAGCTGCTCGA
Source organism: Solirubrobacteraceae bacterium (assembly GCA_025455895.1). Lineage (GTDB taxonomy): Bacteria > Actinomycetota > Thermoleophilia > Solirubrobacterales > Solirubrobacteraceae > F1-60-MAGs163. The sequence continues at coordinate 3,966 of JALOLQ010000236.1, read as the reverse complement.
CGAGCACTCGCGCGTGTGCGGCGACGTCGCCGGCGCCGCGCGGGCGCGCTCGCTGCGCCTGCTCCAGCGGGCGATCCGAGACGCCGCGGCCGCCGGAGAGCTCGATCCCGGCCGCGTCGGGCTCACCGCGGGCAGCGCCGCCGAGCTGATCCTCGACTGCGCCGGTGCGGTCAAGGAGGCGGGCGAGACGGTCAGCGCCCGGGTCTACCGCCGGCGCCTGGGCCAGCTCGTGCGCGTGCTCGTCGCGGGCATGGGCGGCCGCTGAGGCCGGGGCCGCACCCGCCGCTCTCGTTTCTCTCAGAGTCCTCACAGCCCCGGGCCCGAGCCTGACGGGCCGAGCCTGACGGGCGGCGCACCGATGCGCCGTTCCCCGACCGGTCCGATCGACCAGGAGCACCCTGATGCAGCATCTCGTGCCGTTCGCCCAGCGGTTCGGCGAGTACGCCGGCCCCGGCGGCCCCCTCAATGAGCGCGGCGAGGACGCCGCGTGGTGGATCGTCTCGATCCTGATCATCGCCCTGCTCGCGACGATCGCCGGCCTGCTGGCCTGGCTGGCCCGGCGCGCCCTCGGCGCCGCGCAGTCCGCCGCGCCCGGCGGCGCCGCGTTCGAGGCGCTCGACCTGCGCCTGGCGCAGGGCGAGATCACCCCCGAGGACTACCGCGCGCGCCGCGACGTGCTGGCGGGCGTGGCCCCGGCGACGCCGGTGGACCCGGAGGCGCCCACGGAGGTGAAGCCGGGCTGAGCCCCGGGCGCGGTCCCGGCCGGCCGTGGAGGCCGGCCGGGCGTGCCGGGCTCGCTACTTCTTCGCCGCGGGCTTGCGGGCGGCCGGCTTGCGCGCGGCCGGCTTCTTCGCGGCGGGCTTGCGCGCCGCGGGCTTCTTGGCCGCCGTCGCGCGGGCGGCGGGCTTCTTCGCCGCGGGCTTCTTCGCGGCCGGCTTGCGCGCCGCGGGCTTCTTCGCCGCCGGCTTCGCCGAGCGCCCGGGAAGACTCGCCTCGAGCTCGCGCCCGCGGGCCTCGACCTCCTTGCGCAGGCTGCTCAGCGCGCGCTGGGCCTCGCGGCTGGCCTGCTTGAGCTGCTTCTCCACCTGGGTGGCGGTCGCGTTGCGGCCGATCCGGTCCCGGAGGTCCTCCGCGGACTTCAGCGTCCGCTCGAGGCCGTCCTCGATCGCCTTGATCGCGCGCTCGAGCTGGGCCGGGGTCGCCGGCTTCGTCGCGGCGGTCTTGCGGGCAGGGGGCATGACGTTCTGGCGCTCCTCTGGTCGGGGTGATTCGCGCGCGCACCGTACGCGTCCCGCCGGTCGGTGCGCATCAGGGGTTCTCCGCGGGTCGGCGCGACCGTACCACCAGAGGCCGCGGCGGCGCATGGTTGCCCGGCGCGCGTGAGCGCCACCGCGACCGGTTCGCCGGGTCGCAGGACGACGCGCCCGCTTCCGGCTAGCGTTGCGCGCGCCATGACGTCCGTCCCCGTCACCCTCCGCGACGGCGCCGAGATCGTCGTGCGCCCCGTCGCGGCCCGCGACGGCGACCTCTTGCGCGCGGGTTTCGAGCGCCTCTCGCCGCAGTCGCGCTACCGGCGCTTCCTCACGGCGATGCCCGAGCTCAGCCCGTCGGCGGTCGCCTACCTCACCGACGTCGACCACCGCGACCACGAGGCGCTCGTCGCGCTCGACGCCGCGGGCCGGGGCGTGGGCGTCGCGCGCTACGTGCGCGAGTCCGCCGACCCGCGCGCCGCGGAGGCCGCCGTGACGGTCGTCGACGACTGGCAGGGGCGCGGGGTCGGCTCGCTGCTGCTGCGGGTCCTGGCCGACCGCGCGCGCGAGGAGGGCGTGGCGACGTTCACCGCGCTGCTGCTCGCGCAGAACGACGACATGCTCGGCCTGTTCGAGCGGCTGGGCCCGGTGCGCACCGTCGACCGCGAGCCCGGGGTGGTGGCGATCGAGGTGTCGCTCCCGGAGACGGGGGTCGGCGAGCCGCTCAGCGAGCTGCTGCGCGGCACCGCCAGCGGGCGCCTCGAGGCGCGCCCGAGCGCGCGGCTGCGCGCCGAGGGCGCGCCGCTCAGCGAAGGCTCTTGATCGCGCCCGGGAGCTGCTGGACGAGCGGCTTGGGCGCGCCGGCGCCGGTCAGCATCCCGCTGGCCCACGTGCGCGGCGTGAGGTTCGGCGGGTCGGCGATCTGGTAGAGGATCACCTGCTTGATCCGCGGGCCGCCCTTGGCGGCGAGCCGCAGGCCCTGGATCGTCCACGCCGCCTGGCGTGACGCGCTGACGGTCTTCGAGCCGCCGTTCGTGGTGAAGCCGTACTCGGTGAGGTACACCGGCAGCTTGCCCTTCGGGGCCTTCAGCGCGCCGAGCTTCTCGAACTTCGTCAGCGCCGTGTCGAGGCGCTTGAGGTTCGCCATCGTCACCGAGTCGGGGCCGGGCGGCTGCTTCTTGGGGTCGACGCCCAGCAGGTACGGGTGGTGGGCGACGCCGTCGGCCTTCAGGCCGGGGCAGGAGCGGCGCGTGGAGGTGGCGTTCACGCACAGGACCGCGCGCAGGAACGCCAGCGGGGCGACCGCGTAGCCCTTCGTGGTCTTGCGGGCCACCGAGGTCGTCTCGCCGATCCAGACCTTGTGCTTGGGGTCGGCGGCCTTGATCGCGCTGTAGGCGCGCGAGTAGAGGCCGCGGTAGAGCCGGCCGACCGCGGTGCCGCAGGCGGCCTCGCCCTGGCACTTGCGGCCGGTGCGCAGCAGCGTCGGCCAGTTCGGCTCGTTCAGCACGCTGATCGCGGTGACCTTCCCCTTGAAGCGCTCGGCCACGGCGCGCGCGTAGGAGGCGAACGCCTGCGCGTTGGGGTTCGTGTAGCCGACCTTGCCGTCGCTCGTCGCCCACGCCGGGAACGGGCCGGTGACCGCGAGCTGCGCCGGATGGCCCGCCGCGGTCAGCGCGGCGACGGCCTCGTCCCACTTCGTGAAGTCGTAGGTCGTGCGCTGCGCCTGCGAGGCGTTGCGGCTGCCCTGGCCGCTCACCAGCAGCCGCGTCCACGGGACGTTGATGCGCACCGGGCCGAGCCCGGTGTCCGCCATCACCTTCAGGCCGGCGTCGCGGCCGTAGTAGTTCTGGTAGACGAGCACGTCGTCGTCCTGGATGCCGACGACGATCTTCGCCTGGGCCGGGGCCGAGGCGAGCAGCGTGGTGAGGAGCACGGCGGCGCCCACCAGGGCGCGCCGCGGGAGGCGACGGTTCTGGAGCATCGACGTCGAGGCTAGCGGCCCGCGCCCGCTCCCGCGACGGTTCGCCGGTTCAGCACGCGCGAAGCCGCGCTTTCGCTGCGCTTCAGCACCGGGCGCGACCATGAGCCTCCGATGTCCGTCGAGCTCACTCCCCACCAGGCCCGCGTGATCGGGCGCCTGCGCACCCGCCATCGTGGCGCGGAGCTGCGCGCGCACGAGCGCCCGTGGGGCGTGATCGTCGAGGTCCGCCGGCGCGGGCGGACCGTGTCGCTGACGGCGTTCGACGGCGACGGCGGCGTGCGCGCCGACGCGCCGCTGCGCAGCGCCGCGTAGTCAGGTCTCCTTCACCGTCGCGTACATGATCCGGTCGGCGACGCCGAGGATCTCGTCGGAGATCTTCGTGACCCGCCGGTAGAGCTCCTGGCGCCCGACGACGAGCCGCAGGTCGTCGGACTCGAGCAGCTTCACCATCGCCCGCCGGTACGCGCGCTCGAGGTCGCGCTGGGACTTCACCGCCCGCGCGGCGGCCTCGTTGGCGGCGTCCTCGTCGTCGCCGAAGGCGTCGATCGCGGCGCGCAGGTGGCCGACGCCGTCGGCGATCAGGTCGGCGAGCTTCCCGAGCTGGCCGTTGACCGGCACGTCGATCGCCTGCGCCTCGCGGACGGTGTTCTTCGCGCCGTTGAGCACCTCGTCGAGGTCGCGCGAGACCTCGAACAGGTCCTCGGGCTCCATCGGCGTGGTGAACGCCTCGCGGAC
>JALOLQ010000018.1 GCA_025455895.1 Solirubrobacteraceae bacterium | reverse complement strand
GTCCCCGCGGCGATCATCGCCTCGAGGTCCGCCCAGTCACGCGTGCGGTCGAACATGGCCTTGAACACCGCGAGCTCGACCGGCCCGAGGACCGGGATGCGCGCGCCGGCGAACGGCACCGTGCGGCGATGCTCTGCGGCCTGCGCGTGGATCGGGGCGTAGTCGAAGAAGAGGTCCAGCGGCGTCTCGTCCCACCACAGCCGGATCTGGCCGTCGCGGGCGATCCGCGGGGCGACGTCCGCGGCGAGCGCCACGCCCTCCGGCAGCGCCGCGAGCGCCCGGTCGGCGCGCTCGGCGGGCACGAACAGGTTGAGGTCGATGTCGCTCGTGCCGCGCGGGTCGAGCGTGGCGTAGGCGAGCGCGATCGCGCCTCCGAACGCGTGCGGAACGCGACGCCGGGCCAGCGCCCGGTGCAGCGCGACGATGCGGTCGGCCAGGGTCACGAGGGGAGCCTCGGGTAGCGCAGCTCGCGCTCGTGGCGCACGGGGAGCGCGGCCGCCAGCTCGAGGACCTGCCGGAGCGTGCGGTCGACCCGCGCGAGCTCGCGGCGCGACGGCTCGCGCGCCGGGCTCTCGGCCGAGACCACGGCGAGGCGCCTGCCCGCAGCGTGCAGCAGGCGCTCGAGCGTGCGCACGGACGGCTCACGCCGCCCGCTCTCGTAGGCCGACAGCGCCGTCTGGGACGTCCCGGCGCGGGTCGCGAGCTCGGCCTGCGAGAGCCCGCTGCTCGTGCGTGCCTCGCGGATGACGGCGCCCGTCTCCATCGGCATAGGATATCGAAACCGATATACCGCGGGGGAGCGCGCCCGCTACCGTCCTCGGCATGAGCGACCTCACGCCCCGCCGTTCCTCCGGTCTCACCCGCAGCCAGAAGGAGAGCCGCGCCTACGGGTTCGTCGTCGCCGGCGGCGTGGGCGGCGCGGTCGCCGTGGTCGGCGGCGTCCTGGCGCTGGTCGGCGTCATCGGCTGGGGCCTGCCGTTCCTCGGCGTCCTCGTCGCCGTCGTCTGCGCGCTGCTCTTCCGCCGGATGGTGCGGCCGCGCTGAGCCGCCGGGCCCGCGAGCCCTCAACCCGGCTCGTCGGGCAGCACCGGCATCTCGACGCCGGCGCGGCGATCCAGCAGGACCGCGCGCCGCAGCGCGCCGGTGCCGAAACGCTCGCGTACCGCGTCCACCGCGTCGTCGAGCCCGGGCCGGCGGCCGTCGAGCGGCAGCTCGAGCTGGGCGGCGTCATCCGCACGCAGGCCGGTGAGCGCGACGCCGAGCAGCGTCAGCTCGTGCCCGTCGGTCGCCGGCCGGGCCGCGGCGAGCAGCGCCCGGGCGCTGCGCAGCACCGCGTCCGTGCTGCGCGTCGGGCGCTCGAGCGTGGCCGAGCGGCTGATCCGGTGCTCGTAGCCGAGCCGCAGGCGCAGCACGACGGTACGGCACGTCAGATCGCCCGAGCGCAGGCGGCGCATCACGCGCTCGACGAGCCCGACGAGCACCGCGTCGAGGTCCGCCGCGCTGCGCCGCCGGGACCCGAGGGCGGACTGGGCGCCGATCGAGCGCCGCCGCCGGCGGGGCGTCACACGCCGCGGGTCGCGGTTGTGCGCGAGTGCGTGCAGGTGGCGGCCGCGGTGCGCGCCGAGCAGCGCGACGAGCGCAGCCTCGTCGGTCTCGGCCAGCGCGCCGACCGTCCGGATGCCCGCCCTGTGCAGGCGCTCGGCCGTCTTCGGCCCGACGCCCCAGATCCGCTCGACGGGCAGCGGGTGCAGGAACCCGCGCTCGGCCGCCGGGTCGTCCGGCACCACGAGCAGCCCGTCGGGCTTGGCCGCGGCGCTCGCGACCTTCGCCAGGTGCTTCGTCCGCGCGACGCCGACCGTCACCGCCAGCCCGACCTCCGCCCGCACGCGCGCCCGCAGCCGCGCTGCGATCTCCTCGGGCGAGCCGGAGATCCGCTCGAGCCCGCGCACGTCGAGGAACGCCTCGTCGATCGAGAGGCCCTCGACCACCGGTGCCGTGTCCCGGAAGAGGGCGAACACGGCGCGGCTCGCGGCGCTGTACGCGTCCATCCGCGGGCGCACCACGACGGCCTGCGGGCAGAGCGCCAGCGCGCGCCGCCCGCCCATCGCGCCGCGCACGCCGAACGCCCGCGCCTCGTAGCTCGCGGCGAGCACGACCCCGCCGCCGACGATCACCGGCCGGCCGCGCAGCGCCGGGTCGTCGCGCTGCTCCACGGAGGCGAAGAAGGCGTCGAGGTCGGCGTGGAGGATCGTGGCGGGCAGAGCGAACACATGTTCGCCCCGAGCGCCCCTCGCGTCAACGCGTGCAGGACGGCTCGCAGACCTCAGCGCACCCGGATCTCGGCGCGCATCCCGCGCAGTTCGTGCGAGTCCGCGGTGCCGGCGAAGAGCGTGCAGAGCAGCCGCACGCGCCCCGGCGCCAGGCGCACGCTGAGCGTGGCCGATTCGCGCGGGCGCAGGAAGGCGACGTGCGGGCGCCCGGTGCGGTCGACGACGACGAGGTTGTGGTCGTCCTCGCCGCGGTTGTAGATGCGCAGGCGCACGAGCCCCGCGGCGACGAGCGTCCGCGACGGCCGCACCGACCACTCGGCCTCGTCGACCGCGAGCGCGCGCGGGAGGTCCGGCTCGGGCAGGTTCAGCCGGTGGCGGCGTTCCGGTGCGCCGCCGCCCGCGCCGATCAGCCCGGCGGCCAGCGCGCCGCCGAGCACGGCCGCGACGGCGGCGCGGGCCGTCATCCGATCAGCGCGGAGCCGCCGTCGTAGCGCTTCAGCGCGGGATGCGGCCCGCCGGGGAGGACGGCGCCCGGCTCGCCGCCGAGCCACTCGGCGATCAGCGCCTGGTAGACGCTGCGGAAGTCGGTCGTCGTCACGAGGTCGCCGTCGTCGTCGACGAGCACGCCCGGGTGCTCGCCCGCGAGGCCGCCGCGCACCGCCGAGCCGCTGACGAGCATCATCCCGCCGGCGCCGTGGTCGGTCCCGGCCGAGTCGTTCGAGGCGATCCGGCGCCCGAACTCGGAGAAGACCATCGTCACGACCTTGTCCTCGATCCCGCGGGCGGCGAGGTCGGCCTGGAAGGCGGCGAGCCCGCGCGAGAGCACGCCGAGCTGCGCGTCGTGCGAGGGGAGCTGGTCCCCGTGGGTGTCGAACGAGCCCCAGTCGACGGTGACGATCCGCGTGCCGAGGCCGGCGCCGAGCAGCGTCGCCGCGAGCTGGAGCTTGCGCGAGAGGTCGGAGTTCGGCGGGTAGCCGCCGCCCGGCTGCGTGCCGCGCAGGCCGCCGAGCCGGTTCGAGACGTCCACCGTCAGCCCGTAGATCTGGCGCGCGCGGGCGAGCCCGTCGTTGCCGGCCGCGGCGCCGACCCCGGCGAGCTTCGCGATCTCGGCGTTCGCATCGCCGCTCATCGACGGCAGCTGGAACTTCGCGCCGCCGAGGTTCTCGATCGCGCAGACCGGGGCCGAGCCCGTGCGGATCTGCTTCGAGAGCGAGGAGTCCAGCGAGACGGCCTGGAGCGGGTTGGCCTTCGAGCCGTAGAGGTCCAGCCAGCGCCCGAGCCAGCCGGTCTGCAGCTTCTGCAGCGCGCCGGCGAACCAGTAGTCGCGGCTCTCGAAGTGCGAGCGGTTGGCCGGCGTGTAGTCGGCGGCGGGGAAGACCGCGAGGTCCGAGCCGGGGCCGCCCGAGCCGTCGCCGTAGAGGGTGTCGAAGCCCTTCGTGTCGCCGTTGTTCCCGGCGCCGGAGACGCCCGCGTTGGCGAACGCCAGCGTGCTCCCGGTGCCGCCCATCGGCGTCGTGCCGACGCGCCCGCCGGCCGAGGGGCCGATCACCCGCGCGATGTTCGAGCGCGCCGCCTCGTAGGCGGCGTACTGCGTCGAGGAGACCGGGACGATCGTGTTGAGGCCGTCGTTGCCGCCGTTGAGGAACACGCAGACGAGGCTCTTCTGCATCGGCTCGGCGGCCTCGGCCACCGCGGCCTCCCAGATCGAGCCCCAGTCCAGGTGCGTCGCCGAGTAGACGGACGCGACGCCCGCCAGCCCGTTGCGCAGGAACGTGCGGCGGTCGACGCCGCGGGCGGTGCGCCGCGCGTGCGGCACCCCGTCGGAGAAGCCGGTCAGCGCCTCGGCGGGGATCGGCAGCGCCGAGGTCGGCGGCAGATCGGTGACGAGGCTGTCGGAGCGGGCGCAGTCGGCGCAGCGCAGCGCGTGCGCCTCGCCGCTCGTCGTCGGGGGGCGGAGGTCGTCGGTCATCACATCACCTGGCCGTCGGGCCCCGCGAGCATCAGCGCGCGGAGCATGAGCTGGCGCTCCTTGCGGAGCTTCGTGGAGCTGGAGGGGGCGCGACCCGCGTAGTCGCGGATCAGCTTCTCGGTGCCGGGCGCGAGCCACGGGCTGCCGACCGCCGCGTAGGCGCGGTCGTACGCGGCGCTCGCCGTCTCGCCCAGCACATCGTCGATCTTCTGCTCGGCGACGAGCTCGGCGACGAAGCCGAAGCGCGCGAGCGCGGTGTTCGTGTTGAGCCACGAGAGCCCGCCCTCCCAGCCGGCCACGGTCGGCGGGAAGTAGGGCACCTGGCCCATCGCGTCGAGGTGGTCGGCGGCGCTCGTGCCGGTGACGCCCGCGCCGAGCGCGCGCATCGCGCCGACGGTGAAGACGACCGGCGGCTTGACCATGTCCGGCTCGTCGAGCGAGGCGAAGAGCGCGGGCTGGGTGAGGAGCTGCTCGAGCAGCGGCCGCAGCTTCAGCCCGGAGCCGGTGTACGTGGCCACGAGCTTCTGGAGCGTCGCGCCGTCGAGCGGTGCCGCGACGAACTCGCCCCACAGCTTGCTGACGAGGAACGGCGCGTGCGACGGGCGCGCGAGGACGAGGTCGACCGCGTCCTCGTACTTGTAGTTCCCGAACGAGCCGAAGACGATCTTCGGGCCGTTGTACCAGCGGTCGGGGGTGAAGTAGCTCTTGGCCTGGTCGGGATCGCGGTCGTCGACCTGCCAGCCCGAGAGCGCCTTGCTCAGCTGCTGGACGTCGTTCTCGCTGTAGTTCGGCTTCCCGGCGGCGTCGGTGACGCCGAGCCCGAAGAGCTCCATCAGCTCGCGGGCGTAGTTCTCGTTCGGCGCGCCGCGCACGTTGCGCTCGCCGGTGAGGAAGCGCAGCATCGCGGGGTCGATCGTCAGCTCGCGGGCGAGGTCGCGGAAGCTGGCGTTCGCGTTCGGGCCGAGGTCCGCGAAGCGGCGCAGGACGTCGTTCTGGCGCAGCATCAGCTGCGGCGGGGAGACCTCGGCGCGCGAGGTCGCCCAGTGGCGGTGCCAGAAGAACGTCAGCCGCTCGACGAACGGGTTGGTGGAGCGGACCATCCGGTCGATCCAGCTGAGCACGAGATCGGTGTCGTCGGCGGTCGGGTCGAGCGGCTTGCCGTCGCGGGTGCCCGGGGAGCCGGCGACCCCGGCGGGGGTCGAGAGCAGCCAGCCGACCGCCTCGGAGACCGGGCGCCCGGTCCACTGCGCGCGGTCCTGGGCGGTCGGGCCGAAGCCCGCGCGCCAGAACAGGCGGTCGACCATCGCCGGGCTCATCGACGAGAGGTCGACATCGCTCTTCCCGGGGGCCGGTGGCAGGCTCAGGCGGTGGCGGCGCGGGCGCCCGGCGGAGACCGCGCGGCGGCGCTTGCGCGCGGAGGCGCGGGACAGGCTCATCGGCAGGCTCCCTTCAAGAGCGCGCGGAACGCGGCGGTCACCGGCCGGCCGCGCAGGCGGAAGTCGCCGTAGCGGTCGCGGACGTCGTACCAGAGGACGCCGGCGAGCTTCGGCATCGAGGTCGTGCGCAGCGTCGCCAGGGTGCGGATCCAGCCGGGCTTGTCGCCGCCCGCCGCGCCGGAGCCCGTCTCGGCGAGCCAGAACGGCTTCGGCGCGAGCGCCTGGATCGCGGCGTAGGCCCCGCCGAAGACCGCGCCGGGCTCGCTCCACAGCAGCGGCGGGCGGGCGCCGAAGTTGTAGCCGCTGGCCCCCACGAGATCGACCTGCTTCGCACCGGGGAAGTACGCCCGCAGGGCGTTCGCGCCGCTGTTCGGGATGCTGCGCGCGTAGGGGGACCAGAGCAGCTTCACGCGGCTCCCGCCCGGGCCCGAGCGCAGCGCCTTGCGCACGCGCGTCCAGGCCTTGGCGTAGTCGCGCGGGGCGTTGCGGTTGGCCAGCCCCGACCACGGGTGCCACGGGGTGTTCATCTCGGGCATCGGCCGCAGCACCGCGCCCTTGCGCACGCCGCGCAGCTGGCCGGCGAGCGCGCGCAGCGAGCGGTCGTAGCGCCCCTGGGCGATCGCCTTCAGGCGGTAGGCCGGCTGGGCGGAGCCGCTGCGCCCGGCGTCCGGCATCCAGGTGACGACGAGGCTCGCGCGCAGCCGGTTCGCGGTGCGGATCACCGCGGGGGAGAGCGGCCGGCCCGCGGTCATGTAGGTCGACATCGCCGAGAGGCCGGGACCGACCTGCTTGCGCAGCGCCGGCATCCCGCGGCCCGGGTCGTCCTGGTAGACGCCGACGCGCAGGCAGGCCGCGCCGGCCGCGGGGGCGCCCACGGCGAGCAGGCCGAGCGTGAGCGCGGCGATCCGCAGCGTCCTCATCGGACGACCTCCAGCTTCAGGGTCGTGGTGGCGCGGCCGCGGCCGTCGGGCGAGGTGGCGACGAGCCGCAGCCGGTAGCGCCCGGCCTGGCGCGCTGCGCGCGGCAGGCGCAGCGCGAGCTTTCGGGCCCCCGGGCGCGGCAGCGCGAGCTTCGCCGTCGTGAGCGGGCGCTTCGCGGTCTTGCGGCCCTGGCGCGGCTCGCGGGCGAGCTCGGCGCGGACGCTGCCGATCCCGCTGGAGCGCAGCGGGACGACGGCCTTCCAGCCGGCGCGGCGCAGGCTCGCCAGCCGCAGGCGCAGCCGCTTGCGTGCGGTGAGCTTCGGGGGGTCGCCGCAGCCCTGCGTGGCCGACGGGGGCCGCAGCCAGCTCACCGGCGGCGAGGGGTCGGAGACCCATCCGACGCCGTCGTGCTTGGCGACGACGGTGAAGGCGACCGGCGCGCAGATCGGCGCGGGCGGGCGCAGCCCGCTGGTCTGGGCGGTCTCGAGCACGGTCTCGGGGGCGCCGCCGGCGACGCTGCGCAGGACCCGGTAGCCCTCGGCGTCGGGGCTGCGCGAGGTGAAGCCGAGCACGCCCGCCGCGTCGATCACCGGCGCCGCGGGGGACAGCTCGGGGATGCGCAGACCGGAGGCGCCGAGCGGGGTGCCGCTGCCGCCGTCGGTGTCGACGACCTTCTGGTCGTCGAACAGCGGGGCGTCGGTCCACGCGTGGATCGCGCCGCCCGGACCGCCGGGTCCCTGGTCGTCGCCCCAGTCGCCGCCCGAGCCGCCGTGGGTGAAGATCGCGACGGTCGTGCCGAGCGTGCGGGTGACGACGTCGACGCGGCCGCCCGCGCCGCCGGCGCCGCCGAAGGAGCCGTCCTGGGGGTGTGGCGCGCCCGAGCCGCCCTCGGCTCGCGATCCGTCGCCGAGCGTCAGCGCGCCGGTCGCGGCCCGCAGCAGCACCGGTCCGGCGCTGCCGCCCGGGCGCGGGGGGATCGCGTCGCCGTTGGCGCTCGTGCCGCTCGAGCTCAGCGCGTCGGCGACGGTCAGGTCCACCTGCGCGGAGAGGCGGATCGGCCCGCCGTTCGCCCCCGGGCCGCCGTTCGGCCAGCCGCCCTGGGTCGAGACGCGGCCGGTGGCGATCGAGCCCGTCGTGCTCGTCACGGAGATGCGCCCGCCGGGACCGGGCGAGGCGCCCGCCGGGGCGTTGCCGCCGTAGGCCTGGAGCGCGGCGAGCGAGGTGCGGCCCGCCGCGGTGACGCTGATCGCGCCGCCGGGACCGCCGTCGCGCGGTGCGGCCGAGCCGGCGGCGTTGGCCCCCTGGGCCTGGAGTGCGCCGGTGTCGACGGTCTGGCCCTGGAGCGCGATCTCGCCGCCGGGCGCCCCGCCGAGCGGGGAGGACCCGCCGCCGGCGAACGCGCCGCCCGCGACGACGAGCGGTCCCGCGGCGGTGGCGCGGATCGCCGCGCCGGGCCGTGCCTCGCCGCTGGTCGAGCCGGACCCCGCGGCGTCGAGCTTGCCCAGGGCGTGGAGCGCACCGCGCGCGGCGAGCGTGATCGTGCCGGACGGGCCGGCGCCCGCGTCGGCGCTCGAGCCGCCGGTGGCGTCGATCGTCCCGACGCGCACGTCCGAGCCCGAGACCGAGACGTCCGCCCCGGCGCCGCCGCCGAGGCCGGCGCCCGCGTTGCCGGGCGCGTCACGTCCCCAGGTGCTGATCGAGCCGCTGACGCGCACGTCGCCGCCCGTCGAGCTGATGCTCACCGGGGCGCCGGACTGGACACGCGCCGGGTCGGGCGCGGCGATGCCCGAGCCGCCCTGGGCCTGGACGTCGCCGGTGTCGATCGGCCCCGCCGCGGTCAACCGCACGGGCGCGCCGTAGGCGGTGATCGCGCCGACGCTCAGCGCGCCACCCGAGGTGATCGTGACGGCGCCGCTGGTGCCGCCGCCCGAGCCGGAGGTGTTGACGTCACCGCCGACCGCGACGCGCGCCCCCTCGAGGGTCAGCGCGCCGGCGTTGCGCACGGCGCCGCTGCCCGCCGTGAGGTCGAGCCCCGGGGCGAGCGTCAGCGGCCCCGCGCTGCGGATCGTGAGCGAGCGGCCGGTGGTGCAGCCGCCGTTGCCCGAGCCCTCGACGAAGCACGTGCGCAGCCCGGCGTTCGGGCCGAGGTAGACGCTCGCCGCCTGGATCGTGGTGTCGCCGGTGAGACGCAGCTCGCCGTCGACGTAGACGATCCCGTAGCTCTGCGAGCCGGAGATCGTCTGCTGCTCGCCGTCGAGGACGAGCAGGTCGGCGGCCTGCGCCGGCGCGGCGGCGGCGAGCACGGCGGCCGCGACGGCGAGGACGGCGGCGTGCCGGCGGATGGGCGAGAGGGGCGGGGCGGACATGGGCAGCGTCTCCGGGTCGGTGCCCGGCCACCGTGGACGCTCTCCCGCCGTCGCGGAAGGCGTGCTGGACGCATCGCTGAGCGCGCCCGCCGCCGAACGCGTCCGCCCCGCCGCCCGCCGCTCGGCGGATTCGCTAGCTCAGCGACGCGGGTCCCAGGCGCGCGGCTCGACGAGCAGCGCCGGGTCGAACGCGGCGGCGACCCGCTCCCAGGGGACGAGCTTGAAGTTCGTCGCGTCGCCGCGGCCCGCGGCGCCCGGCTCGTCCTCGCCGTCGTGGGTCACGAACAGGCCGCGCGGGAAGCGGGGGCCGAGCGCGGTGCTGACCACCTGCGTCCCGTCCGACTCCTGCACGCCGTCCGTCGCCGGCCCGTCCGCGATCTCGAACGTCCCGAGGTGCGGCCCGAGGCCGCGGTCGGCGAACACGGAGAAGCTGTCGTCGCCCTGCGAGGAGGCGATCAGGTGGCCGCGACCGCGGGCCCCGCGGTAGATCGTCAGGCCCTCGGCGTCCGCGGACAGGTGCTCGCCGGCGAAGGCCGTGCCGGGCGGCAGGTCCTCGCGCAGCTCGCAGGCGAACTCGTCCTCCTCGGGATCGAACTCGCGGTCGTAGGGGACGCCGAACTCACGCACCCGCTCGAACAGCTCTCCGTCGCCGCCGAAGCCGGCGGCGGAGACCGGGACGCGCCACAGGCCCACCGTCTCCTGGGCGAAGAACAGCAGCCCGCGGTCGGCGTCCACCACCATGCCCTCGACCTGCGGCTTCACGCCGTCCTCGTCCGAGCACGGCTCCCAGGAGCCCGCGCCGGGCAGCTCGAACGAGCTCGGGAGGCGCAGCGTGTCCACGCGCTCGTAGGTGAAGCCCTCCGGCGTGGGGACGACGCGCAGCAGCGCGAGCCGGTCGCGCTCCCGTTGCGAGGTCACGACGAAGGCGCGGCCGTGGCGGTCGGTCCACGCGGCGAGCCCGTAGGCGGTCGTCTGGTCGTTGACCTGCTCCTGATCGGCGGAGAAGACCAGCGGCGGCTCGGGGGCGGTCACGTCGCGCAGCGGGGCGCGCCCGAACAGAGCACGCAGCGGGTCGATCGCGAAGAACCGGATCTGGTCGCGGCCGCGGTCGCTGACGACGGCGAGGTCCAGCGGGCGCCCGCGCCCGCGCACGCCGTACACGACGTCGACGTTGTTGAAGCGCCCCGCGGCGTTGTCGTCCTCGGGCGCTCCGGGCGCCGGGGGCGCGGGCACGTCCTGCAGCGTGCGTCCCTGGAGGTCGAACGCCGTCAGCCCGGCGTTCTTCAGCGTCCCGACGACGACGCTGCGGCCCGGCAGCCACGGGTGGACCCAGATGCCCGGGTCGTCGGCGTCGGCCTCGCGGCCGTCGTCATCGTCGAAGCGCGTCTCCGACTCGGCCGACGCCGTCGGGGCGGGCGCCGCCGGTGCGGCGGCGGGGGCGAGCGCGGCGAGCAGCAGCGCGAGGGCGAGGAGGCGCGGAAGACGGAGCATGGGCGCCATCCTCGGCGCCGCCGGTCCGGCGGGCGTGAACCACCGGTGACGATTCTGGGTACGGGTGGTGAACGGGCGGCGCGGTGTGAAGGTCGTGTGAACGGGCGTTGCCCGCCGCGGGCGCCACCCGGATACTGCCGCCCATGATCTCGACGGTCGCCGTGGGCACCGACGGCTCGTCCACGGCGGACCGGGCCGTGGACGCCGCCATCGATCTCGCCGCCGCCGCGGGCGCGCGCCTGCTCGTGTTCGGCGCCTACGGCGCCGCGCCGGCGCCGCCCGCCGACGCCGACGGTCCTGAGGAGCCGTGGGCCACCGACGCGGCCGGCCAGGCGCAGGCCGCGCTCGAGGCGGCCGCCGGCCGTGCCCGGGAGCGAGGCGTGGACGTCACGACCGCCGCCGACGAGGGCGCCCCGGCCGAGGTGCTCGTGCGCCTCGCCGGCGAGCACGGCGCGGACGTGCTCGTGGTCGGCAATCGCGGGGTCGGGGCCGCCTACTTCCTCGACAGCGTCGCCAAGAGCGTCGTGGCGAAGGCGCCCTGCGACATCTGGGTCGTCAAGACGACCTGAGCCGCCGCGCGCGTCAGCGCGCGTCGCGCAGCAGGTCGAGCGAGGCGGCGGCGATCGCCGCCTGCGCGGCCTCGTGGGAGATCGCCCGCGTGCCGTCGCCGCGCTGGTCGCCGTAGTCGCCGAAGTCGGCGTGCACGGCGCCGGGGACCGCGGTGAAACGGGTCCGGGGCGGGAGGTCCTCACGCGAGTCGGCGATGTCCTGTGGGGTGGCGAGCCCGTCGCGCGTGCCGGAGACCGAGGCCGCGGCGAGGTCTTCGCGGCCGGCGAGCGCGTCGTTCGCGGGGAACGACGCCCACAGCAGCAACCCGTCGGCCGCGCCGTCCTCCTCGGCCGCCATCGCCGCGGCGGTCCCGCCGAGCGAGTGGCCGCCGGCGACGGCGGGCCGGCCGTCCTCGCGGGCGGCGTCGAGTTCGGCGCCGGCCGCCCCGCGCGCGAGCAGGCCGATGCCGAGCGGCGGCTTGACGATCACCACCGGATGGCCGGCCGCGGCCAGCGGGCGCAGCGCGGCCCCGTAGGCGCGCGGGTCCACGCGCGCGCCGGGGACGAAGACGAGCGCCGCGCGACCGGCGGGCGCGGCCTCCGGTTCGAGCCGGATCCGCGTGGCCGACTCGTCCACCCGCACGCCGCCCCCGGACTCGAGCGCCGTCAGCGCGCGCTCGGTCGCCGTGAACGGCCGCAGCCAGATCAGCAGCGCGCCGAAGGCGAGCGAGGTGATGACGCCGACGATCCGCAGCGCGGTCCACCTTCCGCCTCGGCGCCCGGGCCCGCCGCGGCGGCCGGCCACGACGAGCGCCGCGCCGCCCGCCGCGGTGGCGAGCAGCAGCACGAGCTGCGCGGGGTGCGCGGCGAGCGTCGCGTCCCAGCGGGTGAGCAGGGCCAGCAGCGCCGTCGCGAGCAGGACGGCGCCGGAGGTCGTGCGGGCCGTGCGCGCGCTCACCGGTGGAGCATGACGGGCGCGGCGCTCCCGGGCGTGGTCGCCGACGGCGTAACGTTCGCCCGATGCGCGAGTCGCGTCGCAGTCGCATGCGGGCCGGGCTCCCGCCGGCGAAGCCGCGCCGGGCGGCATGAGCGGCTCCGGCCTGCTCGAACGGGACGCCGAGCTCGGCGTCCTCGACGGGCTGCTCGCCGAGGCCGGATCGGGCCGCGGCCGCGCCGCGCTGATCACGGCGCCGGCGGGCGTCGGCAAGAGCGCGCTGCTCGACGTGGTCATGCAGCGGTCGGCGGGCCGCGGCTGGCTCGTCCGCCGCGCTGCGCACGCGCGCGAGGAGCGCGACCTCCCCCTGGGCGTCATCCGCACGCTGCTCGAGGCGCCGCTGCTCGAGCGGCCGGGTGCCGCGGACGGGCATGCGTCGGCGCGCGGCGCGGCCGCCCTGCTGCTCGAGGGCGCCGGCGGCGGCGCGATGGCGACCGACATCGCGCACGGGATCTTCTGGATCTGCACCGCGCTCGCCGCCGAGACGCCGCTCGTGCTGGTGGTCGACGACGCGCAGTGGTCGGACGTGCCGTCGCTGCGGGTGCTCGCCTACGTCGCGCGCCGCGTCGCCGACCTGCCGCTGCTGCTCGTCTGCGCGGTGCGCACGGTCGAGGGGATCGCGCCGGACGCCAGCCCGCTCGCGGGAACCGCGCCCGACCTCTTCGCCGGGATCCGCGAGGTCGTGACGATCGCGCCGCAGCCGCTCGGGCCGGTCGCCGCGGCCGCGCTGGTGCGCCGCGACGACCCTCGAGCCGACGAGGAGCGGGTGGCGGCGCTCGTCGCCGAGGCGCACGGCACGCCCTGGCTGCTGCTCGAGCTCGCGTCCGGCCGGCCGGACGGGTCCGCGCTCGTCCGCCGGCGCCTGGCCTGGCTGTCGGAGCCCGAGCGCCGGCTGGTCCGCGCCTTGGCGGTGCTCGGCGACGAGGGCGACCCGCTGCTGCTCGCGGA
>JALOLQ010000235.1 GCA_025455895.1 Solirubrobacteraceae bacterium | reverse complement strand
AATCCTCGGAGACATCCGCTTCGACGGCAACGGGGACCTCCTGCGCGGGCCGGTCACGATCTACCACCTCGGCCGGAAGCAGGCGAGGATCGACCGCATCATCACGGTCGCCGCAGCCGACGCCGACCGGCGACCCCCCGGAGGCTGAGCCCAAGCGGCCCCACCCGCACGCCGCACGAGCGAGAGATCGGGGATGCCTGACGCCGAACGGCGACGGGGGCAAGTCCTGGAGGGACGGCCCCCGTCAGCCGGATGGCGTCAGGCGCGCCGAGATCCGCGAATCACCTCAAGAACGCGGGGATGTCGAGATCGTCATCCCCGATCTCGAGGTCCGAGCGATCCGTGCGCTCGACGCGGGGCTTGCGCTCGCCGGTGGAGCGCTCGGCGCGCCGGCGGGTCTCCTCGCGGGCGACGCGGCCGCGGGTGCGGCCGTGGTCGAAGCCGGTGGCGATGACGGTGACGCGGACCTCGTCGCCCATCGCCTCGTCGATCACCGCGCCGAAGATGATGTTCGCGTTGCCGTCGGCGGCGGCGTGGACGATCTCGGCGGAGTCGTTGACCTCGAACAGGCCGAGGTCCTTGCCGCCGGTGATGTTCAGCAGGATGCCGGTGGCGCCGTCGATCGAGTCCTCGAGCAGCGGGCTCTCGATCGCGCCCTTGGCGGCGTCGATCGCGCGCGACTCGCCGGCGCTCGTGCCGACGCCCATGAGCGCCGAGCCGGCGTCGGACATGATCGTGCGCACGTCGGCGAAGTCGAGGTTGATCAGGCCGGGGATCGTGATCAGGTCGGTGATGCCCTGGACGCCCTGGCGCAGCACGTTGTCGGCCTCGCGGAACGCCTCGAGGATCGTCGTACGCCGCTCGACGGTGGTGAGCAGGCGCTCGTTCGGGATCACGATCAGCGTGTCGACGACGTCGCGCAGGCGGGCGATGCCCTCCTCGGCGGAGCGCATCCGCTGCGAGCCCTCGAACTCGAACGGGCGCGTGACGACGCCGACGGTCAGCGCGCCGATCTCGTTCTTGGCGATCTCGGCGATCACGGGCGCGGCGCCGGTGCCGGTGCCGCCCCCCTCGCCGGCGGTGACGAACACCATGTCGGCGCCCTTGAGCGCCTCCTTGATGTCGTCGCGCGACTCGGCGGCGGCGCCGAAGCCGACCTCCGGGTTGGCGCCCGCGCCGAGGCCCTTGGTCAGCTCGTGGCCGATGTTGAGCTTGATGTCCGCATCGCACATCTGGAGCGCCTGGGCGTCCGTGTTGGCGGCGATGAACTCGACGCCGCGCAGGCCGGCGTCGACCATGCGGTTGACCGCATTGGTCCCGCCGCCGCCGACGCCGACGACCTTGATCACCGCGAGGTAGGTGCCGCTGCTGTCCATCATGAGAGAGTCGTCCGACCTTCGATTTAGGGTTGAGACTTTCGACCGGGAGTCGGTCCCAGGAGCCGAAGCACCGTACGCATCGGCATATCGGGGTGTCAACGACAGCCTACCGGCGCACGATTCGTTGCACGGGCAGGAACCCTCGATTTCACGACGAGGGTTTGGGCACGGAGAACCGTTGAGGCGAAGTCGAGCCTGAGGTCAGGGCAGGGTCGCGCCGGTGGACGGGTCCGGGACCGGCGCGGCGGTGGTCGGGTCGGGGGTGACGGCGGCCGGGTCCGCCTCGACGGTGGGGTTCGCCGGCGGCGCCGGGGTCCCGGGGTCCTCGGCGGCGATCGCGGTCGGGTCGAGCGTCGAGGCCGCGCCCGCGGGCGCTCCGCCCTGCTCGGGCGTGAGGCCGCCGGCGACCGGGCGCTCGGGCACGCTGAGGTCGAGGTAGCTCGCGTTCGCCGCGCCGGGATCGCGCAGCACGCGCGCGGCGGCGATCCACTTGGCCTCCAGGCGCGAGCCGTCGCCGAAGCGCAGCACCGGCCCGCGGTCCAGGCGCGCGGTGAGGCCCTGCGGGCCGAGCGTGACCCGCGTGACCCGGCCGCGCATCCGCGCCGGGGCCGCCGCGAGCAGCTCGACCTTCACCGCGGTGCGCCGGTCGCCGGCGCTCGCGCCGCCGGGCGGCACGCGCACCGGGATCTCGGGCAGGCCGGCCACCGGGACCGAGCGCAGCAGCGTGCCGTCGTCGGCGACGGCGACGGCGGCGCCGGAGGGCGCGACGATCGCCGCGACCGGCGTGCGCTCGCGGACGACGATCCGCAGGCCGTGGGGCACGTCCGGCGTCGCGCTGACGTCCTCCACCAGCGGATAGCGGGCGACCGCGGCGCGCAGCGCGTCCTCGTCGACGTTCAGGGTCGTCATGTCGCGCGCCTGCGCCTCGAGCGCGGAGCGCACGGCGGCGCTGCCGAAGCCGTTCGCGCCGGTGATCGTCACCTTCTCGACCTGGACGAGCGAGGAGTCCCGCAGCCACATCCAGCCGGCGGCGAGCAGGCCGCCGATCGCCGCGAGCGCCAGCAGCAGGCGCCACGACGGGCGCGGGAGCCGCGGCAGCCGGGCGGCGCGGGGCTGCGGGAGCGCGAGGCGGACCTGCATCGGCGCGCCCTTCGACGCGGCCGCGCGCGTTCCTGCCGGGGTCAGGGGGTGACGAGGCGCTCGCCGAGCGCGCGCACGTCGCCCGCGCCGAGGATCAGGCACAGGTCGCCGGGCCGCAGGCGCGCGCGCAGGACCGTCTCGGCGGCGTCGAACCCCGGCAGCCACAGCACCTCGCGCCCTGGCGCGGCGTCGGCCACGGCCTCGGCGATCAGGCGCCCGCTCACCCCGGGGAAGTCCTCGGGCCGCTCGCGCGCCGGGTAGACGTCGAGCACGACCGGCACGTCCGCGCCGGCGAGCGCGCGGCCGAACGCACCCGCGAGGTGCTGCGTGCGCGAGTAGAGGTGCGGCTGGAAGACGGCGACCACGCGGCGCGGCTCGCGCGTGCGCGCGGCGGCGATCGTGGCCGCGACCTCCGTCGGGTGGTGGGCGTAGTCGTCGACGACCTCCGCGCCCGCGGCGGTGCGGCCGAGCGGCTCGAAGCGCCGCCCGGCGCCCTCGAACGTCTCGATCGCCGCGGCCGCCGCCCCCGGGTCGGCGCCCGCGAGCGCGGCCGCCTCGAGCGCCGCGACCGCATTGCAGGCGTTGTGACGCCCGGGGACGGCGAGCCGCACCTCGTGCCCGCGCCAGCGCAGGTGCGTGCCGTCCGGGCGCAGGTCGGCGTCCGCGGCGTCGTAGGCGCGGGTGTCGCCGTGCGGGCGCAGCGCGAGCAGCTCGGGCCGGTCGAGGATCACCGCGTGCGCCGGCCCGTCGAGGAACTCGCGGAAGACCGCGCGCACCTCCGCGAGCGAGCCGTAGGTCGCGTGGTGGTCGAGCTCGACGTTCGTGACGACCGCGACCTCCACCTGGAGGCGCAGCATCGAGCGGTCCGACTCGTCGGCCTCGACGACGAGCCAGTCGCCCGTCCCCCACGCGGCGTTCGTCCCGGTGGTCCGCAGGTCCCCGCCGATGAGGTACGCCGGGTCCAGCCCGCAGCCGATCAGGACGTGGGCGATCATGCTCGTCGTCGTCGTCTTGCCGTGTGCACCGGCCACCGCGATCGTCCGCTTCAGGCCGCTCAGCTCGTGCAGCAGCTCGGCGCGCGGGACGACGCGCAGGCCGCGCTCGCGCGCCGCGGCGACCTCGGGGTTCTCGTCCCCGATCGCGCTCGAGCGCACGACCTCGACGTCGTCGCCGGCGGGCAGGTTCGCGGCGTCGTGGCCGGCGCGGGCGTCGACGCCGAGCCCGCGCAGCTCGGCCAGGTGACGGGACTCCGCGCGGTCCGAGCCGCTCACCTGCGCGCCGAGCGCGTGCGCCGCCTTCGCGT
>JALOLQ010000234.1 GCA_025455895.1 Solirubrobacteraceae bacterium | reverse complement strand
CGGGCGCCCTCGGGCGTCCGGCCGACGCGGGTGCGGCCGAGCACCCGCACGCCGCGCGTGCGCAGCGCCCGCGCCAGCCGGCGGGCCGCGCCGAGCGCCGGGGCGCCGCCGCCCTTGACGAAGCCGCGGTTCACCGTCAGCGCGCCGAGGACCCCGCCCATGTCCGGGTCCCACGCGCCGCCCGTGCGCGGGCCGCCGCGCCGGGCGTCGAAGCGCGACTCGTCGCCGACGACGCCGCCGCCGACGCGGGTGATGCCGCGCCGCTCGACCGCGCGCGCCAGCCGGGCGATCGCGGCGGCGTCCAGGGTCGGGTCGCCGCCGCCGGCGAGCACGAGGTCGCCGTCCAGGCGCCCGTCCTCGTCGACCTCGCCGGAGCGCAGCACGCGCGTCGTGAGCCGCGCCTCCGGGCCGTGGCGGCGCAGCGCCGCGGCGGTGACGAAGAGCTTCTCCACCGAGGCGGGGATCCGGGGCGCCGAGGCGCGCCGCGCGTAGAGGACGGTCCCGGTGGTGAGGTCGCGCACGTGGGCGCCGGAGAACCCCGCGCGGGACTGGCTCAGCGCGGCGTCGAGCGAGCGGCGCAGCCCGGCCGCGTCGAGCGCGGCGGCGGGGGACGCGGGCACGAGCGTCACGGCCAGCGCGCACGCGAGCGGGGCCCAGTGGCGGGGGCGGACCGGCACGCGCCGAAGGTAGCGCGCGCGGCGGCCGCCGCGCGCCGGTGCGGGCCGGGACCCGTTCTCCCTGCACCAATGCCCCATCGGTCTGCGGGGAACCACGTGTGCCCGCGCCCGGCGCGCAACGTAGACTTCACCGAGATGGGCAAGGTCGTCGAACTCGACCGTGCGCAGAAGCGCACCACCGCGCGCGGCCCGGCCCGCACCCGGCGTCGTGCGCCGAAGCGCTCGAAGACCGCGCTGGTGCTGGGCGGCGGCGGCCTGACGGGCGGCGTCTACGAGATCGGGGCGCTGCGCGCGCTCGACCTGCTCTCGGTCAACCGCACCGTCAACCAGTTCGACGTCTACGTCGGCACGAGCGCCGGCTCGTTCGTCGCGGCGCTCGCGGCCAACGGCATCACGCCCGAGGAGATGATGCGGGTCGTCAACCAGCAGGTGCCGACGCCGTTCCGCGACATCACGGTCGGCACCGTCCTGCGCCCGAACGTCCTCGAGTTCGCCCGCAGCGCGGCGCTGCTGCCCTGGCGCGGCGCGCTGCTCGCGCGCCAGCTGGCCCCGAACTGGCGCCACATCTCGGCGATGGACATCGTCCTCGGGCTGGCCGAGGACCTGCCGTCGGGCATCTACAGCGGCGCCGGGCTCGAGCGCTACGTGCGCGAGGTGCTCTCCGACCCCGACCGCACCGACGACTTCCGCGCCATCGACGGCGAGCTCTACCTCACCGCCACCGATCTCGACACCTGCGAGCGGATCGTGTTCGGCGCCGACGGCTGGGACGACGTGCCGATCTCGACCGCCGTGCGCGCCTCGACCGCGCTGCCGATGGTCTACAAGCCCGTCCAGATCCACGACCGCGAGCTCGTCGACGGCGGGATCATCTCGACGACGAACGTCGACATCGCCGTCCACGCCGGCGCGAAGCTCGTGATCGTCGTCAACCCGATCGTCCCGTACGTCAACGACTTCCAGACCGAGATCACCACGCCGTTCGGCTCGCGCGTGCGCCACGTCAGCGACATGGGTCTCGCCCAGATCGGCTACCAGACGTTCAAGCTCCTGGCCTACCAGCGCCTGCACGAGATGGCGCGCCAGTGGGAGCAGAAGTACCCCGACGTCGACATCGTGCTGATCGAGCCCGAGCCCGACGACGAGCTGATGTTCCAGACGTCGATCATGGACTTCACCAAGCGCGTGGAGATCGCCCGCCACGGCTTCCAGTCGGTCACGCTGAAGCTCGCCGAGGACTACGACGCCTACAAGGACGTGCTCGGGCGCCACGGGATCGAGATCTCCGCCACGCGCGTGCGCAAGGTCGTCAAGCACGTCACCCGCGAGAAGGAGAAGACGCGGGCCTGGCGGCGGATCCTCGAGCAGACGACCTCGACGCTGCTGCGCCAGTCGGCCTCCGAGGACGTCGATGCCGCCGCGGCCGGCGACGCCTCGCGCAGCGCGCGGACCTGAGGACCTGAGCGCCGCCCGCCCGCGCCCGGCTACTCGGCGAGCGCGTTCTCGAGCGCGCGCAGCAGGCGGTTGGTCGCCGCCTCGTCCTGGATCGCGGCGCGTACGTGGCGCGGGTCGCCGAGCGGCCCGCCGGTGCGCACGACCACGCCCTGGCGGTCCAGGCGCCGGGCCAGCTCGGCGCCGTCGATCGCGCCGGCCGAGAGCCAGAGCAGGTTCGCCTGGCTGGGAGCGATCTCCAGCGGCAGGGCGCGCAGGCCGTCCACCAGCCGCGCGCGCTGCGCGGCGACGGTCTTCGTGCGCCGGCGGATCGTGCGCTGGCCGTGCTGGAGCGCCTCGAGCACCCCGGCCTGGGCGAGCTCGCCGATGCCCAGCGGCGGGCCGAGCTCGGCGAGCAGGTCCTCGGCGCCCTCGCCGCCGACGACGTAGCCGCAGCGCAGCCCCGCCAGGCCCCAGGCCTTCGAGAAGCTGCGGAAGACGAGCAGCCGCGGGTGCTCCTCGGCGAGCTGGAGCGCCGCGTCGACGGGCTCGGCGTCGACGAAGTCGCGCAGCGCCTCGTCGAGCAGCACGACGACCCGCTCGGGGAGCGCGTCGAGCAGCCGCGCGATCTCGCCGGAGGCCAGGAAGGCCCCGGTCGGGTCGTTCGGGTTGCACAGGCAGACGACCCGCGTGCGCTCGGTGACCGCCGCGAGCAGCGCGTCGACGTCGAACCCGGCGACGGGCACGAACGAGCCGCGCGCGCGGCGGGCCATGATCGGGTAGAGCGGGTAGGACGGCCACGGCGTGATCAGCTCGTCGCCGGGCTCCATCAGCGCCTGGGCGGCGGAGGCGAGCAGCTGCGAGGCGCCGTCGCCGAGCGCGACGCGGTCGGGCGTCACGTCGTGGCGGTGGGCGATCTCGGCGCGCAGTTCGGCCGAGCCCTCGGTGTAGCGGTGCAGCCCGGCGCGGGCCACGAAGGTGATCGCGTTGACCACGGCCGAGGGCGGGTACTCCGGCCACGTCGTGCGCGAGAGGTCGAGCGGCTCGATCCGGGCGAGCGCCTTGCGGCGGCGCTCGTCGGCCTCCTCGCGCAGGCGCGCGCTGACCTCCTCGTCGCTCAGCTCCTCGTACTGGCGATAGTGGTCCAGCAGGCCCATGCGGTCAGATGCTCGGCCCGGTCAGCGAGTCGGCCAGGCCGCCGCCGAAGATCATCCAGAGGCCGAACAGGGCGGCGCCGACCGCGGCGGTGTAGGCGAACACGCGGCCGATCACGCCGTCGCGCTGGTCCACGCCCGCGGCGCGGCGCACGAGGATCCACGCGCGGTCGAGCTGCTTGAGCACGACCAGGCCGGCCATGATCGTCAGCAGGATCGCGAAGAACGCGGTGATGAAGGCGAGGAACGGGCGCTCGGCGAGGAACGGGACGTGGGCGACGACCCACAGCCAGCCGAGCTCCACCGGGCCCCAGAACAGGAGGCTGATGAACACCATCAGCGCGAGGATCGCCCCGGCCAGGAGCGCGTCGCGCCTGCGGCGCCGCGCGTCGCCCGCCACGGGCGCCTGGCGGTAGTGGACGGGCTTCGTGCCCGGCCGGCGGCTGACGAACAGCCCGCCGTTGTCCGTGGGGTCGGTTCTCACGTCGAACAGGGTACGGCCCCGGGGCGTCCGCGGACGCCGCCGGGGCCGTGGCCGGGCGCGGCCGGCTGCCCGGGTCAG
>JALOLQ010000233.1 GCA_025455895.1 Solirubrobacteraceae bacterium | reverse complement strand
CGCCTGGCGCACGACGCGCAGGCGCGCCTCGGCGTCGTCGACGTAGACGGGCAGCGGCCCGCGCATCGCGACGATCTGGTTGCCCATCTCGCCGCGGCCGGCCTCGCCGCGCACCGAGACCGGCACGAGCGCGCGCAGCTCGAGGCCCTCGGTGCGCACGCCGCGCGAGCGCAGCCAGCCGCGCAGCGCGCCGCTCACGACGGTGAGCACCACGTCGTTCACCGTCCCGCCGAGCGCGTCCTTGATCTCCTTGAACTCGGCGAGGTCGGCCTTCACGACGCGGAAGCGCCGGTGCGGGCCGATCTCGACGTTCAGCGGCGTCTCGGGCGCCGGGTTGAGCCCGGCCCACAGCAGCTCGCCGAGCCCCTCGACGCCTTCGCGGACCTCGCCGATCACCTCCTGCGGGCGCGTGAGCAGCCGCCCGACGCGCTGCGCGGCCTCGGCCGCCGTGCGCACGACGCCGACCGCACCCGAGGCGACGAGCTCGACGCCGGTCGGCTCCGGGGCGGGCTCCCAGGCCTCGTCGGGGTGCTCGACCTCGCGCGGCTCGGGGGTCACGTCGAAGAGCACCGTCGCGATGTCGACGCCGGAGATCCCGTCGATGACCGCGTGGTGGGTCTTGGAGATCAGCGCCCAGCGGCCGCCCTCGAGGCCCTCGACGAGCCACATCTCCCACAGCGGCTTCGAGCGGTCGAGCTGCTGGGAGAAGATCCGCGAGCACAGGCGGTAGAGCTGCGCCTCGGTGCCCGGCCGCGGCAGCGCGGTCTGGCGCACGTGGTACTCGAGGTTGAAGCTCGGGTCGTCGATCCACACCGGCCGGCCGGTCTCGACCGGCGGAAAGCTCAGCTTCTGGCGGTAGCGCGGGATCAGGTGCAGGCGCCCGCGGATCAGGTCGAGCACGTCCTCGAACGGCGGCACCGGCCCTTCGAGCACCGTCACGCCGCCGATGTGCATGTGCGAGCTGGGGCCCTCCTGGACGAGGAAGGACGAGTCGATCGCCGTCAGCCGGTCGAAGTGCTCCTGGGCCATGGGCGGGACCCTACCGCCCGCCGCTCACCCGTCGTGAACGCGATGGCCCGCCGCGCGCAGCGCCGCGACGGCGGCGTCCGGCGTCGCTCCGCGCACGAGCAGGACGTCCGTCCCGAACGTGGACAGGGCGAAGATCGAGACGTCCGCGGCGGCCAGCGCGGCGGCCAGCGAGGCGAGCACGCCCGTGAGGGCGAAGTCGAGCGGGCCGCGGACCTTCAGCGCGCAGAAGGGGCCCTCGTGCTCGACGCCCGCGGGTACGGCGGCGGACGGCGCGACGACGGTCAGTTCCTCGGGCGTGAGGACGAGCGCCGAGAGCGTGCGGTCGTGGGCCCAGGCGGGCACCGGGTGATCGGCCGGCAGGCGCGCGACCGCCCAGGTCCCGTCGAGGACGTCGAGGTCGTAGGGCATGGGGACCGGGGAGGCTAGACCCCGCGCCCTGCGAAGATGGGAACAGGCGACGACGGAGGCGAGCGATGGCGTGGGACTTCTCCACGGACCCCGGGTTCGAGGAGCAGCTGGAGTGGATGCGGGCGTTCGTCCGCGAGGAGATCTGGCCGATCGAGACGATCTACGACGAGCTCACCCAGGAGCAGCTCGACCGGATCTACGCGCCGCTCCAGGCCCGGGTCAAGGAGCGCGGGCTGTGGGCCGCGCACCTCGATCCGGAGCTCGGCGGGCAGGGCTTCGGGCAGGTGAAGCTCGGCCTGATGCACGAGATCCTCGGCACGTCGCCGTTCGCGCCGAACGCCTTCGGCAACCAGGCGCCGGACTCGGGCAACAGCGAGATCCTCGCGCTCGCCGGGACCGAGGAGCAGAAGGAGCGCTGGCTGCACCCGCTGCTCGCCGGGGACCTGAAGTCCGCCTTCTCGATGACCGAGCCCGACAGCGCGGGCAGCGATCCGACGCTGCTGCGCACCCGCGCCGAGCGCGACGGCGACGGCTGGGTGCTGAGCGGGCACAAGTGGTTCTCCAGCAACGCCTCGATCGCCGACTTCCTCATCGTCATGGCGGTCACCGACCCGCACGGGCGCCCGCACCAGCGCGCCTCGATGTTCATCGTCCCCGTGGACACCCCCGGCGTGACGATCGTCCGCGACGTCTCCACGATGGAGCACCCCGAGCCGAGCTACGGCAAGCTCGGCAACCACGCCGAGATCCGCTACGAGGACGTGCGGCTCGGTCCGGACGCGCTGCTGGGCGAGGCCGGCGCGGGGTTCCTCATCGCCCAGCACCGGCTCGTGCCCGGGCGCATCCATCACTGCATGCGCTGGCTGGGTGTCTCGCAGCGGGCGTTCGACATGCTGTGCGAGTACGCGACGCACCGCGTCGCGGGCGGCTCGGTCCTCGCCGACAAGCAGACCGTCCAGAACTGGATCGCCGACTCGGCGATGCAGATGCAGGCGGCGCGGCTGATGACGCTGCACGCCGCCTGGAAGATGGACACCCACGGCTCGTCCGCGGCGCGCACCGACGTCTCGCTGATCAAGGTCTACGGCGCGCAGGTGCTCCACGACGTGGTCGACCGCGCGCTCCAGATCCACGGCTCGCTCGGCTACTCGACCGACATGCCGCTCGAGGCGATGTACCGTCACGCCCGCGCCGCGCGCTTCTACGACGGGCCCGACGAGGTCCACCGCGAGAGCGTCGCCCGGCGGATCCTGCGCGGCTACGAGCCGCCCGAGGACGGCGTGCCCGCGGAGCACGTGCCGACGCGCCGCGAGGCCGCCCGGCGGAAGTTCGCCGAGATCCTCGAGGCGGTGACGGCAAACGACTAGTCACGCCCTCCCGATGCCCGGCCGCAGCGATGACGAGTCCGGCGCCGGCGTGCGCGTCCTGGTGGTCGCGCTCGTCGTGCAGTTCGTGCTCGCCGCGGTCGTGATCTGGTTCGCGGTCAACGGCTGGCCGTGGATCTCCGACCCGCCGCGCGATGCCGCGCCGGCCGCGACGGTCGCGGCCGCGGGGCCGGTGCCCGCGCGCTTCCTGTCCGCGGCGGGCGACGGCGTGCCCACGCCGCGCACCGACCGCTTCGACGAGGACGCGGCGTTCGCGCTGCTGCGCCGCCAGGTCGAGGCCTACGGGCCGCGGCCCGCGGGCTCGCCGGCCCTGCGGCGCCTGGCCGAGGACCTGCGCGCGCGCCTGCCCGGCGGGCGCTTCGAGGAGGTGCCCGGGCACCCGGGGCTGCGCAACGTCGTCGGCGTCGTCCCCGGCCGGCGCCCGGCGATCCTCGTCGGCGCGCACTACGACACCGAGGCGCTGCCCGAGGGCTTCGTCGGCGCCAACGACGGCGCCGCGGGCACGGCCGCGGTCGTCACGCTCGCGCGGGCGCTCGCCGCACGGCCGGCGCCGAAGGGCGCGCGTGAGGTGCGCTTCGTGCTCTTCGACGGGGAGGAGGAGCCGCCCGGCTCGACCGACTTCTGGCGTGACGCGCTGCGCGGCTCGAAGGCCTACGCCGAGCGCCACCGGCGCAGCGTCGCGCGGATGGTCCTGCTCGACTACATCGCCAACCGCGGCGTGCGCTTCCCGCGTGAGGGCTCCTCGGACCGGGCGCTGTGGGAGCGGCTGCGCGCGTCCTCGCGGGCGGTCGGCACGCAGCGCGCCTTCCCGGCGGCGACGCAGACGGCGATCCTCGACGACCACACGCCGTTCCTCAACGCGGGGATCCCGGCGCTCGCCGACGACCTCGACAAGGTCTCGGCGCGCAGCCTCGACGTCACGGGGGAGACGGTGCTGGACCTGCTGCTGCGCGAGCGGCGGCGCTGAGCGCCATGGCGCTGCTCCTCGACCGTCTCGCCCGCCTCACGGCCCGCCACTGGAAGCGCACGCTGGCCATCGCGATCGCGGGCATGATCGCCACCGGCGCTCTGGCGAGCGCGCTCGGCGGGGAGTTCGCCGACGACTTCTCGGTCCCGGGCACCCCGTCGCAGCAGGCGGCCGACACGCTGCAGGAGCGCTTCCCCGCGGTGGCCGGCGATGCCGCGACGGTCGTCTTCGCCGCCGAGGGCGCCGGGACGATCCGCGACCCCCGGCGCGAGGCGGCGATCGCCGCGGCGCTGGGGCGCGCCGGGCGCCTGCCCGACGTGAGCGAGGTCGCCTCGCCGCTCGGGCGCGAGGGCGCCGGGCAGGTCTCGCGCGACGAGCGGATCGCCTTCGCCGAGGTCCAGTACGAGCGCAAGGCCGACGAGATGGGCAAGGAGGCGTTCGAGCGGCTCGAGGCGGCCGTCGCCCCGGCCCGCGAGGCGGGCCTCGAGGTCTCGCTGCGCGGCCAGGTCGTCGACGTCGCCCAGCAGCAGGGCGCGCCGCTCGGTGAGCTGATCGGCCTTGCGGCGGCGATGCTGATCCTGACGCTCGTCTTCCGCTCGGTCGTCGCGATGGGCATCACGCTGCTCGCCTCCGTGCTCGCGCTCGTCTCGGGGCTGATGCTGCTGACGATCGGCGCGGCGACGACGACGATCCCGAGCGTCGCGCCGACGCTCGCGATCATGCTCGGCCTCGGCGCCGGGGTGGACTATGCGCTGATCGTCACCGCGCGCTTCCGCGAGCGCCTCGCCGCCGGGGATGACCCGGTGACCGCGGCGGGCCACGCGAACGCCACCGCCGGGGTCTCGGTGATCACCGCCGGGGCGATCGTCGTCGTGGCGATCTCCGGCCTCCTGGCCACCGGCATCCCGTTCGTCGGGCGGATGGGGGTCGCCACGGCGGTCGTGATCGCCACCGTCGCGGTCGGCGCCGTCGCGCTGCTCCCCGCGCTGCTCGCGGCCGGGGCGCGCCGGCTGCGGCCGAAGCCCGGCGCCGACGAGGAGATGCCGCTCAGCGGCCGCTGGGCCGAGCGCGTCGGGCGCCGCCCGGTGCCCTACGCGGTCGTGGGCGCGCTGATCCTGCTGCTGCTCGCGGTGCCCGTGACGCAGCTGCGCCTCGGGATGCCGGACGACGGCAACCAGACGCCCGGCACCACCCAGCGGATCGCCTACGACCGGATCGCCGAGGGCTTCGGGCCGGGCGTCAACGCGACGATCCAGGTCGTCGGCGCCTTCGACGCGGCCGACGCCCCCGAGGCCGAGCGGGCGCTGGCGCGCCTGCGCCGGGAGATCGCCGCCGAGCCGGGCGTCGCCGCCGCCACGGCGCCGCGCGTGGCCCCCGGCGGCGACGCGGCCGTGATCACCGTGGTCCCCGAGTCCGCCCCGCAGGACGAGGCGACCGCCGACCTCGTCGGCCGGCTGCGCGACGCCGTCGTGCCCGGCGGCGTGCGCGGCACGCCGGTCGCGGCCCAGGTCGGCGGCATCACCGCGACGCTCCAGGACACCTCCGACCGCGTCGCCTCGCGGCTGCCGGTCTTCATCGCGGTCGTCGTCGGCCTGTCGCTGCTGCTGCTGATCCTCGTCTTCCGCTCGATCTGGGTGCCGGTGATCTCGGCGGCGTTCAACCTGCTCTCGGTCTCCGCCGCCTACGGCGTCGTCGTCGCGGTCTTCCAGCTCGGCATCGGCGGCGGGCTGCTCGGCGTGGACGGCGAGGTGCCGATCGTCGCGTTCGTGCCGCTCTTCATGTTCGCGCTGCTGTTCGGGCTCTCGATGGACTACAACGTCTTCCTCCAGTCGCGCATCCACGAGGAGCACCGGCGCGGCGTGGGGGCGCACGCGAGCGTCGTGCGCGGCCTCGCGGCGACCGGCCGGGTGATCAGCGCGGCCGGGGCGATCATGGTGCTCGTCTTCCTCG
Source organism: Solirubrobacteraceae bacterium (assembly GCA_025455895.1). Classification (GTDB taxonomy): domain Bacteria; phylum Actinomycetota; class Thermoleophilia; order Solirubrobacterales; family Solirubrobacteraceae; genus F1-60-MAGs163. The sequence goes on along the minus strand of JALOLQ010000233.1, from coordinate 904 downwards.
GGTTCGTCTTCGAGGACGACGTGATCATCAAGATGATGGGCGTCGGCCTGGCGACGGCGATCCTCGTCGACGTGCTCGTCGTGCGGCTGCTGCTGGCCCCGGCGGTCATGTTCCTGCTCGGCGATCGGGCGTGGTGGTTCCCGCGCCGGCTCGGATGGCTGCCCCAGGTCCACCTCGAGGGTGAGATCCCCGACGCCTGGGACGCGGCGCCGGGAGCGGCCGCCGCGCCGCCCGCGCCCGAGCGCGAGCCCGCCGCGATGCGCTGAGCGGCGCCCTGGCTCGTACACTCGGCAGCGCCCATGAACGCACCCGAGAAGATCCTCCTGGCCGCCCCGCGCGGCTACTGCGCCGGTGTCGACCGCGCGGTGCAGACCGTCGAGCGCGCGCTCGAGCTGCACGGCGCCCCGGTCTACGTGCGCAAGGAGATCGTGCACAACAAGCACGTCGTCGAGCAGCTCAAGGATCGCGGCGCGATCTTCGTCGAGGAGCTCGACGGCTCGATCCCGGAGGGCGCGATCACGGTGTTCTCCGCGCACGGGGTCTCACCCGCGGTGCACGCCGACGCCGAGCGCCGCGGCCTGCAGACGATCGACGCCACCTGCCCGCTGGTGACGAAGGTGCATCGCGAGGCGGTGAAGTTCGCCGGCGAGGGCTACACGATCGTCCTGATCGGCCATGACGGCCACGAGGAGGTCGAGGGCACGATGGGCGAGGCGCCCGAGGCGATCGTGCTGGTCGAAACCGTCGAGGACGTCGATCGGCTCGAGGTCGCCGATCCCGACCGGCTCGCCTACATCTCGCAGACGACGCTGTCGGTCGACGAGACGCGGGCGATCATCAACCGCCTGCGCGAACGCTTCCCGAACATCACCGGGCCGCGCACCGACGACATCTGTTACGCCAC
>JALOLQ010000232.1 GCA_025455895.1 Solirubrobacteraceae bacterium | reverse complement strand
CATCGCGGGGGGCGTCGGCGGCGGGCCGGACCCGTCGTACCCCGGGCACGTCATGTTCTACGTCTCCACCGACGACCTCGACGCCACCGTCGCGCGCATCGAAGCGCTCGGCGGCAGCCTGGCGATGGCGCCGGTGGACATCCCGCAGGGCCGGATCGCACACGCCGCCACGCCGGACGGCCAGCGCTTCGGGCTGTGGGCGGGCGCTGCCTGAGCCTGGACCCGCCGATTGATCGTGGATGCGAGCCGTTCGCAGGCCGAGGCAGGGGTGATCGCGGGCGCACCGCCAGGGTGAACCCTGCGAAAGCCCGCGATCGCACCCGCCGACGGCAATCCGCACGGCTCACGCCGCGAACGACGGCGGATCCAGGCTCAGCTGACCGCGACGATCGGGACCTCGCGCCGCACGCGGGGTGCCGGCGTGGGGATGACGCGCGGCTGCGCCGGGGCGCCGAGCCGCTGGGCCACCTCGCGGTAGACGCGCGGGTTGACCGCCATCCCGCAGTGCGAGCTGTCGACCTCGACGTGCACGGCCTCGGGGTCCAGGCAGCAGCGCCAGTGCAGGACGCCGTCGCTGCGCGAGTAGATCGAGGTGAATCCGACGGAGGCGGGCACGTCGGCGTCGAGGTCCTCCCAGAACGAGCTGCAGCAGCCCGTCGGCTCGAGCCCGAACTTGTAGGCCTCCCAGGAGTCCTCGCAGGCCGAGGCGATCAGCCCGCCGCCGCCGAGGCGCTGCACGCGCTGGAGCGTGCGGATCTGCAGCCGCAGCAGCGGGTGGATGTCGTCGAGCGTGGCGACCAGCGGCGAGCCGAGCGCGATCACGTGGCTGACGCGGTCGGGGTGGCGCACGCCGAGGACGCGGCCGCACATGCCCCCGCGGCTGTGCCCGATGACCGCCACCGGGCGGTCGTAGCGATCGCTGAGGGCCACCAGCCGCGCCTCGAGGTCGGTGACCGTCTTCTGCGAGCACTCGACGTTGCTCGTGATGCCCGACCCATGGGCGCGGTAGCCGAGTCGCCGCAGCCACTGCGTCATCAGCCCGAGGCTGCCGTCGCCGGCCAGGAACCCCGGGATCAGCAGCACCGGCTGGCCGTCCGAGCGCGGCATCCCCGTGCCACGCCACAGACCGCCGGCCAAGAGCGCCGCCGCCTCAACTCCCATCCGTGCCTCGCCCCAGATCATCGTTCCCTCCCGAACTGCTTCCGAGCCGCTCGCCGCGCGAACCATACCGGCCGGCGCCAGGAGATTGTGTCAGTTGGCACGACAGGGGTGGTATCGGCCGTCTGGGGTGCTCACCTGAGCGGCCGGCGCGGCAGCCGGACCGGACCGCCGGAGGTCACCCCTGGCCGTCCCCCGGCTCGAGCAGCACGGTGTCCTCGTGTCGGTAGGCCGGCGCGCAGCAGCACAGCAGCACGAGCGGCTCGGCCCGGGAGGTGTTCCAGAGCTGGTGCGGCGCTCCGGGCGGGATCACCACGCAGTCCCCGGCGGCCACCTCGCGCTGCTCGTCGCCGACGCGCAGGCGCCCACGGCCCGCGGTGAAGAGGTACAGCTCCTCGGCCTCGCGGTGGTAGTGGGCGATCGTGGCTCCGCCCGGCGGGACGGTCGCCTCGGCCAGGCTCTGGTGAACGGTCGGCGCCGACACGTGGCCCGCAAGCTCGCGGATCGTGGAACCGTCGGCGGTGACGAAGGGCTCGGCGGCGGCCAGGCTCGAGGCATCCATGGCCCGCAGCCTCGCACGCCCGCCGGGCGCGCGGCCGGGCGGCCCGGTTCGTGCGCGCCGGGGCCCGGGATAGGCTGGCGCGCGATGACCACCGAGGGACGGCGCGAGACGCCCAGCACCGCCAAGCGCGCCGCCGTCCAGGCCTCCGTCCTGCGGGCCACCGAGGAACTGCTCGCCGAGGGCAACTCCTATGCCGATCTCGGGATCGAGAAGATCGCCACGCGCGCGGGCATCTCGCGCACCGCGTTCTACTTCTACTTCGCCGACAAGCGCGAGCTGCTGCAGCGGCTCACCGAGGAGATCAACGCGCTGCTCTTCGAACAGGCCAACGTGTGGTTCTCGGGCGCCGGCGATCCACGGCAGGAGATCCGCACCGCACTGGCCAACATCGCCGCGCTCTACCGCGAGCACGCGGTGCTGATGCGGGTGATCGTCGAGGTCGCCACCTACGAGGAGCGCGTCGCCACGTTCTGGCGCTCGACCCTCGGCCGCTTCGTCGACGCCACCGAGCGGCGGATCCTCGAGGAGCGCGCGGCCGGGCGCACGACGTCGGCGAACCCGCGCGCCACCGCGTTCGCGCTGACCTGGATGACCGAGCGCACGCTCTACCAGGACCTCGTGCAGGAGGGCCCGATCCCGCACGACGAGCTCGTCGACGCGCTGACGGGCATCTGGCTGCGCGGCGTCTACGACGCCGGCGGCGCCTGAGCCTGCGGGCCGGTCTCCGCGCCGGGGGGCCGGATCGCGTCGAACTGGCCGGTCTCGATCCGCAGCGTGGCGTCGGCCTCGATCTCGCGCTCGGTCACGTGCGGACGGCTCCCGCGCAGCCGCCGGGCGGTGAGGCGCTTGAACTTGAGGATCTCGAGGACGTAGACGAGGTACACCGACGCGGCCAGCACGGCGAGGCCGATCAGCGCCATCACCAGCGTCCAGCCCGGCTCGAGCGTGCCGTCCTCGGCGGAGTAGGGCACGAACCGCAGCAGCACGGCGAAGCCCGCCACGCAGATCGTCCAGCCGTAGAGGTAGAGCACGGTGCGCCGTTGGCTGAAGCCGATCCGGCTCATCCGGTGATGGAAGTGGCTCTGATCGGCCTGGTAGACCGGCCGGCGGTACTTCAGCCGCTTGAGCACCACGAAGGCCGTGTCGAGGAACGGCACCGCGAGGACGATCAGCGGGAAGACGAGCGCGAGCACCGCCTGCGTCTTGACCGCCCCCTCCACGGCGATGCACCCGAGCAGCAGGCCGAGCAGCATCGCGCCCGTGTCGCCCATGAAGACCTTCGCCGGCGGGAAGTTGTGGAGCAGGAAGCCGGCGGCCGCGCCGGCGGTGATCCCGGCCAGGGTCCCCGCCGTGTTGCGCTCGAGATCGAAGGCGATGACCGCGAAGGCGACGGCGCTGATCGCGCAGACCCCCGCGGCGAGACCGTCGATCCCGTCCGAGAAGTTGACGACGTTCATCACGAAGACGAGGCCGACGACGGTCAGCGGACCGCCCGCGTCGCCGAGGTCCACGGCGCCGAGGAACGGCAGCGTGATGTTCGAGACGGTCACGCCGGCGGCGACCGGGATCGCGGCGGCCGCGATCTGGCCGGCGAGCTTCACGAGCGCGTTGAGCTCGAAGCGGTCGTCGAGCGCCCCCACGAGCGTGATCAGGGCGGCGCCGGCGAGCACCCCGCGCATGCGGTCGCCGACCGGGCCGTCGAGGTTCAGGAAGGCGAGGCTCGCCACGAGCAGCGCGGCGAAGATCGCCAGGCCGCCGAGCAGCGGCGTCGTCCGCGTCGCCAGCCCCCGCTCGCGAGGGACGTCGACCGCGCCGACCCGCCGCGCGAAGCGCGCCGCCACCGGCGTCAGCAGCGCAGCGACCGCGAACGCGGCGGCGAAGCCGAGGATGGCATCGCGCACCGACATGCGCTGGGAAGCCTAGAGCGGCGCCCGGCCGAGCCGGCCGCCGCTGCCCTCAGACGCCGGCGCGCGCGCCGAGGTGCTCGTAGAGCGGATAGCGATCGGCGATCGCGCCGACGCGCTCGGCCAGCTCGCCGCGGCGCGCCTCGAACTCCGGGATGAGCGCCGTGGCGAGGATCTCGCCGACCTCGGCGAAGTCCTCGGCCTGCAGGCCGCGCG
>JALOLQ010000017.1 GCA_025455895.1 Solirubrobacteraceae bacterium | reverse complement strand
ACCGGGTTGAACTCGTAGAAGCGCACCGAGCCCTGGACGACGACGCCGACGTCGAACGACGTGCCGCCCATGTCGGTCGTGACGAGCTTGTCGTAGCCGAAGGCCGCGGCGAGGTGGCGCGAGCCGTGCAGTCCGGAGACCGGGCCGGCGTGCACCGTGCGCACCGGCGTCGTGCGGGCGAGCGTGCCCATCCCGCCGGTGTTGTGCACCAGCAGCAGCTGGCCGCGGTAGCCGCGGGAGCGCAGGTCGTCGCGCAGCGCCGAGAGGCGGTCGGCGGTGAAGCGATGCAGGTAGGCGTCGATGATCGCGGTCATCGAGCGCACGTACTCGCCCGAGCGCCGCGAGACCTCGTGCGAGAGCACGACCGGGAAGCGCCCGAGGTAGGAGCTCGGGTACTCCTCCTGGATCAGCCGCCGGATCTCCAGCTCGTGCCGGGGATTGACGTGCGCGTGCAGCAGACAGACGACGAAGCCGCGCACCCCGGCGTCGACGAGATCGCCGATCCGCTCGCGGACCTCCTCGTCGTCGAGCGGCATGACGACGGCGCCCGTGGAGTCGATCCGCTCGCGGACCTCGACGATCTGCTCCGGCGGCACGAGCGGCTCGGGGCGCTGCGCCCGGGCCAGGTCGCGCGTCAGCGCCGTGGGCAGGCCGTCGCCCCACTGGCGGCAGCGCCCGATCGGCACCGTGTCCGCGTGCCCCATCGTGGTGATCAGCCCGAGCCGCGGGCCGCTGCGCTCGATCAGGGCGTTGGTCCCCAGCGTCGTCGCGTAGCGGATCGCCTCGGTGCGCCCGAGCAGCTCGTCGACCTCGCAGCCGAGGTGGCCGGCGATGTCCTCGAGCGCGCGCATGAAGCCGAGCGCGAGGTCGTGGTGGGTGGTGAGCGCCTTCGCGGTGGCCACGGCGCCGTCGGCGGTCGTGGCGAAGCAGTCGGTGAACGTGCCCCCGATGTCGACGTTGATCTCCATCAGGCCGCGTCCTCTCCGGGCTCGGGCCGCCCCTCGGCGCCGGCGCGCAGCGCGTCGATGTCGAGCTCGATGTCGCGGGTCAGCGGATGCCCGGGCGGCAGGTACTCGGTCTCGACCTGGGTCCCGCAGCCGGGGCAGTAGAACTCGACGATCCGGCACCAGGCCGGGTCGGGGGCGAAGCTGTGCTCGGCCTCGAACCGCGCGGGGTAGATGTCGCGCGGGTCGCGGTCGTAGAGCAGCAGGCCGCGCTTGTAGTCCTCGCGGGCCGGCCCGAGCTCGTGGTCGCAGACCCGGCAGACCCAGCGCTCGGCGCCGAGGTCGATGTCCAGGTACTCGGTGATGCGCACGCGCGTCGTCATCGCGCGCCCTCCTCTCGCGTCAGGCGCTCGGCGCCGTGCTCGTCGATGGTCAGCGTCCAGCCCGGGGGCACCGCGCAGGTCGTCGTCGGCGAGTCGACGAGCAACGGGCCGGGGAGCGTGTCCCCGGGGCCCAGTCCGTCGCGGCGCACGATCGGGGTGGCCAGCGGCCCCGAGCCCGGCCAGCGCACGAGGGCCTCGCGGGGCGGGCCGGCCTCACCGCGCTCCGGCGCGGCGGCCAGGGCCGCGTGCGGCAGCTCGCGCACGGCGTCGACCACCGCCCAGCGCACGCCGTCGCGGTCCTCCTCCCGGGCGCTGAGGGTGACCTCGGCCTCGGCGAAGCCCTCGCCGCGCATGTCGCGCAGCGCCCGCCGCCGCAGGCGCTCCTCGGCGCCGTCGCCGGCGGGCGCCTCGCAGCGGTGGCGCACGTCGGCGCGCGAGGCGCCGAACGCGCTGAAGACCGGCGAGAAGGGCACGGTGATCACCTGGGCGATCCCGGCCGCCTGCGCGATGCCCGCGCAGTGCGTCGCGCCGTTGCCGCCGAAGGCCAGCACGGCGGCGCCCGCGGTGTCGATGCCGCGCTCGGCGAGCAGCGCGGCGAGCTGGGCGCCGGTCTCGCGGTGCACCGTCGCCCGCACCTGCTCGGCCGCCTCCTCGGGCTCGCAGCCGAGCGGCTCGGCGAGCGTGGCGATCGCGCGGCGCGCGGCGTCGGCGTCGATCGCCATCGCGCCGCCGAGGAACGCGTCCGGCCGCAGGATCCCGAGCACGACGTCGGCATCGGTGACCGTGGGCCGCTCGCCGCCGAAGCCGAAGCACGCCGGGCCCGGCTTGGCGCCCGCGCTCTGCGGGCCGACCCGCAGCACGCCGTCCTCGAGCCAGGCGATCGACCCGCCGCCGGCCCCGAGCGGGACGAGGTCGGGCAGCGCCATCGCCACCTCGACGCCCTCCACGCGCCCGTGGGCGAGCATCGGGATCTCGCCCGCCTCGAGCACCGAGACGTCGAGGCTCGTGCCGCCCATGTCGAGCGTCACGAGGGTCGTGATCCCGTACTGCTCGGCGATCGCGCGCGCGCCGAGCAGCCCCGCCATCGGGCCGGAGTTGTAGGTCTTGGCGGCGATCGTCTTGGCGACGCGGGTGCATCCGCCGTCGTTGTGGACGATCAGCAGCGGCCGCGTGTAGCCCTGGTCGCGCAGGTGGTCCTCGGCGCGGTAGAGGTAGCCGGCGACGTCCGGGTGGACGTAGGCGTTGAAGAGCGCCGTGGCGGCGCGCCGGTCCGGGTCGCGGTCCGGGGTGATCTCGCCGGCCAGCAGCAGCGGGACGGTGTCCAGGCAGTTGTGGGGGTAGAGCTCCTCGAAGCGCTCGCGCAGCTCGCCCTCCCGGGCCGGCTCGCCGTCGAGCGCCGCCACGAGCCCGCGCGCGCCGGCGTCGAGCAGCTCGCGCACCTCGGGCAGTTCGGTGCCCGTCGCGGCGGCGGCCTCGGGGGCGCGCACCATCTCGGGCTCGACGAACACGCCGATCCCGCGCCGGCCGGCGTCGGCGCCCGGTGCGTCGGCGATCAGGCCGAGCCGGGGGCCGCTGCGCTGGATCAGCGCGTTCGTGCCGACCGTCGTGGCGTAGCGCACGACCGCCGTCTCGCGCAGCAGGGCCGGCACGTCGGTGCCCAGCGCGCCGGCCGCGGCCTCGAGCACGTCGCGGAAGCAGACCGCGAGGTCGTGGGGCGTGGTGAGGACCTTCACGGTGGCGACCTCGTCGCCGCGGCGCACGAAGGCGTCGGTGAACGTCCCGCCGGTGTCGATGTCGATGGTGGCCGCTGCTCCCTCCATGGCGCGCCACCATAGCGAACTAATGACACAGTGTCTATAGTTGACGACACAGTGTCGTTCGACTGCGATCCGAGGAGAGCCGACTGATGCGCGAGGTCTACGTCGCCGGGGCGTTCACCACCCGGTTCGGGAAGTTCCCCGAGCGGCCCCTGCGGGCGCTCGCGGCCGAGGCCGCGACCGGGGTCCTCGCCGACGCCGGTGCCGCCCCCGGGCAGGTGGACGCGGTGTTCTTCGCCAACACGGCGGAGGGGGCGCTCCACGACCAGCACTCGATCCGCGGGCAGGTGGCGCTCCAGGAGACAGGGCTCCTGGGAGCGCCGATCGCCAACGTCGAGAACGCCTGCGCGTCCGGGTCGACCGCCGTCCATCTGGCCCGTCAGGCGATCGCGTCCGGCGAGGCGGAGGTGGCGCTCGCGATCGGCGCCGAGAAGCTCTCGCACCCGGACAAGGCGCGGACGTTCGCGGCCTTCAGCTCGGGCTGGGACGTCGAGCGCCCGACGGTGACGCACTCGGGCTTCATGGACGTCTACGCGCAGATGGCGCGCGACTACATGGAGCGCAGCGGGGCCACCGAGCGCGACTTCGCGGCGGTCTCGGTGAAGAGCCACGCCAACGGTGCGCTCAACCCGAGCGCCCAGTACCGCGACCCCGTGGGCCTCGACGAGGTGCTCGCCAGCCGGCCCGTGTCCGGGCCGCTGCGGCTGCTCATGTGCTCGCCGATCGGCGACGGCGCCGCCGCGCTGGTGCTGACCTCCGCGGAGGGGCTCGAGCGCCTGGGCGCCGCGCCCGAGGTGCGGCTGCTGACGACGGTCCTGGGCTCCGGGACCCGCCTGGAGGTCGGCGGGCCCGGCGGCGCGGTCGCCGACACGGCGGCGCGCGCGTACGAGGTCGCCGGCCTCGGCCCGTCCGACCTCGACGTCGTCGAGGTCCACGACGCCGCCGCGCCCGGCGAGCTGATCGTCTACGAGGACCTCGGGCTCGCCGCGATCGGGGAGGGGCCCGAGCTGCTGCGCAGCGGGGCGACCGAGCTGGGCGGGCGGATCCCGGTGAACCCGGGCGGCGGGCTGCTGAGCCGCGGGCACCCGGTCGGCGCCACCGGCTGCGCCCAGCTCGTCGAGCTGACCGACCAGCTGCGCGGCCGCGGCGGCGCGCGACAGGTCGAGGGCGCGCGGACCGCGCTCGCCGAGAACGGCGGCGGCTGGATCGGCGGCGAGGTCGCCACCGTCGTGATCAGCGTGCTGTCGCGCTGACGGCGGTGCGGCGCCCCGGCGCCGCCGCGGCCTCGTCCGGCGGGCCGTACACCGTGCGCTCCCAGACGAAGCGCAGCGTCTGGGCGACCGCGCGCGGCGGGTCCGACGGCGTCCGGCCGAGCCGCTCGAACATCACGTTGACGTTCAGCGTCAGCAGCGCGCGGGCGATGTCGTCGGGCCGGGTGATGCCGGTGCGCCCGGCGCGCCGCTCGCGCCGCAGGCGCCGCGCGACGGCCTCGACGAAGTTGTCGATCAGCAGCTCGCGGTAGAACCGCTCGATGCCCTGGTCGTGGTAGGAGGCCTCGTGCACGGCGCGCAGCAGGCGCCCGTGCCGCGCGTAGATCGCCACGACCTGCTCGAGGCCCGCGGCGAGGGTGGCGCGCGGATCGCCCTCGTCGTCCAGCCACGGGCGCGCGGCCTCCATCATCTCCTCGGCGATCGGCTCGATCAGGCGCAGGGTGAGCTCGTTGCGGTCGGCGAAGTAGTTGTAGAAGCCCGAGCGGCGCATCCCGGTGCCGCGCATCAGGGCGTCCACGGTCAGCTCGCGGAAGTCGTGGTCCTGGAGGAAGGCCTCGGCCGCGTCGAGGATCTCCTGCTCGGCCTGCTCGGGGCTGCGCCGGATGCGGCGCGGGCGCTCGGCGCTGGGGCTCATCGCCGACCAGGGTAGGTGGCGGCTCGGCGGTGCGGCCGGTCAGCCCTTCAGGGCGCGGGCGCCGGTGTGAGCACGTAGGCCTCGGGGTCGAAGCGCCGCGTCCACTTGCGGTAGTGCCAGGCGGTGGAGGGCCATACGGCGCTCGGCTCGCCGCCGGCGTCCAGGTACCAGCTGCTGCAGCCGCCGGTGGCCCAGACGGTGTCCCTGGCCATCTCGTGCATCCGCCGCGCGTACTGCTCCTGGGCGTCCCCGCGGACCTCGACCGCCCCCAGCCCGCGCGCCCGCATCGTCGCCAGCGCGTCCATGACGTAGCGGACCGCCGACTCGATCTGCATGACGTGCGACATGTGCCCGGTCCCGGTGCCGATGCTCCCGATGCGGAAGAGGTTCGGGAAGCCGGCGGTCGTCACGCCGCGGTAGGCGCGCGGGCTGTCGCCCCAGACCTCGGCGAGCGAGCGGCCGTCGCGGCCGTGGAAGACGGCGCCGGCGGGCGGGTCGGTCACGTGGAAGCCGGTCGCGCAGACGATCGCGTCCACCTCGTGCTCGGCGCCGTCGGCGGTGACGACGGCGTGCGGGCGCACCTCGGTGATCGGCGAGGTCTCGACATGGACGTTCGGCTGGGCCAGCGCCGGGTACCAGCGGTTCGTGATGAGGATCCGCTTGCAGCCGATCTCGAAGTCCGGGGTGAGCTTCGCGCGCAGCTCGGGATCGGCGATCTGCGAGCGCAGGTAGGCGCGCGACAGGCGCTCGAACACGCGCCGCGAGCCGCGGTGCGCGAGCAGCTTCCAGAGCACGCCGTCGCGGTAGACGTACTGCCAGCCGCGCTGGAGCTTCATCAGCGCGGGCACGCGGCGCAGCAGCCGGCGCTCGGCCTCGGTGACGTCGCGGTCGTTGCGCGGGATCACCCAGCCGGGCGTGCGCTGGAAGACGGTGAGCCGCGCCACCTGCGGCTGGATCGCGGGCACGATCTGGATCGCCGACGCGCCGGTGCCGATCACCGCGACGCGCCGCCCGGCGAGCGGCTCGTCGTGGTTCCAGCGCGCCGAGTGGAAGATCGTCCCGGCGAAGTCCTCGATCCCGGGGATCGCCGGGAGCCGCGGCTCGGCGAGCACGCCGCCGCCGTCGACGACGACGTTCGCCGTCAGCTCGCGCGTCGTCGTGCGCAGGCGCCAGCGCGCCGGGCCCGCCTCCCAGCGCGCCTCGAGCAGCTCCTCGCCGAGCCAGGTCCGCTCGGCGAGCCGCAGGTCACGGGCGACGCGCTGCTCGTAGTCCCAGATCTGCGCGCCGTCGGAGAACGTGCGCGGCCAGTCGGGGTTGGGGGCGAAGGACAGCGAGTAGAGGTGGGAGGGGATGTCGCAGGCGATGCCGGGGTAGGTGTTGTCGCGCCAGACGCCGCCGACCTGGGCCGACTTCTCGAGGACGAGCCAGTCGTCGATCCCGGCCTGCTGGAGCGCGTGGGCCATCGCCAGGCCGGTGAAGCCCGTGCCGACGACGACGAGCCCCGCGTGGGGGACAGCTTCGTCGCCGGGGGTCGATGCCGCGTCCTGATCGGCCGCGCGGGTCCTGGTGCTCGTCATGCTCGCTGCGCTCCTCGTCCTCGTTCTGTAACGCGACTCACGTTATACTTCAGGCGTGCCACCACGGTCAACCTCGGCCGTCCGGCGATGACCCCTCCGGCCCGGCTGCGATGCTCGCCGCGGCGATGACATCCTCCCCGACCACGCGCCGGACCCCGGCGCAGGAGCGCAGCCGGCGCACCGTACGCCGGATCCTCGACGCCGCCGAGGCGCTGGTCGCCGAGGGCGGCGTGGAGGCGGCGACCACGCGCTCGATCGCCGAGCGGGCCGGCGTCGCGGCGCCCTCGCTCTACCGCTTCTTCGCCGACCGCGACGAGGTCTTCGATGCGCTCGTCCAGCAGGGCGTGGCCGACCTCGACGAGGCGGTCCGCGCCGGTGAGGCCGCCTGGGACGGGAATGACCTCGGCGAGTTGCTGCGGCTCGAGCTCGACCTCCACGTCGCCTACTACGAGCGCCACCCGAGCCTCGCGGCGCTGTGGTTCGGCGGCCGGGCCTCCGCGCCCGTCGTCGCGACGGTGCGCCGGCGCAACCACGAGCTGGCGATGCGGGTGCGCGAGATCCTCATCGGCCGCGGCCTCGTGCGGGCGGACACGCCGCGCGAGGTGTTCGACTTCGTCACCGAGCTGGGCGACCGGGTGCTCGAGGTCGTGCTGCGCGATCCGCGCGCGCCCGACCGCCGGGCGCTCGAGTACGGCGTCGTGGCGCTGACCGGGCTCGTCGAGCGCTGGGCCCCCTGAGCGAGCGTCCCCTCCCCGGGCGCCCCGGGGCCGCAGGTGCGAGGATCCCGGGACCGCCGCCCACCGGGAGACCGTCATGACCACCTCCGCCGCCCGCTCGTCCCTGATCGCCCGCCGCGACCTGCAGTTCCTGCTCCACGACTGGCTCGAGGTCGAGCGGCTCGCCGAGCGGCCCGCGTTCGCCGGGCAGTCGCGTGAGATCTACGACGACGTCCTCGCGCTCGCCGAGCAGATCGCCGCCGAGCGCTTCGCGCCGCACAACCGCGAGGCCGACGAGCACGAGCCGCACCTGGGGGAGGACGGCGCGGTGCGCCTCGTGGACGGCGTGGCGCCCGCGCTCGACGCGTTCTTCGAGGCCGGCCTCGGGGGCGCCGGGATGCCGGAGGAGGTCGGGGGCATGGGCCTGCCGCTGACCATCGCGACGGCGGCGTTCTCCTACTTCCAGGCGGCCAACGCGGGCACCGCGGGCTACGCGATGCTCACCGCCGCCGCGGCGAACCTGCTGCTCGCGAACGGCTCGCCGGAGCAGATCGACGCCTACGTGCGCCCGATGATCGAGGGGCGCGTCTTCGGCACGATGTGCCTCTCGGAGACCCAGGCGGGCTCGTCGCTCACCGACATCTCGACGCGCGCCGAGCCGCAGGCCGACGGCACCTACCGCGTGTTCGGGACGAAGATGTGGATCTCCGGCGGCGAGCACGAGCTGCGCGAGAACATCGTCCACCTCGTGCTCGCGAAGATCCCGGGCGGGCCGGCGGGCGTGAAGGGGATCAGCCTGTTCGTCGTGCCGCGCGTGCTGGGCGGCGAGGACGGCGCGCCGGGCGAGCGCAACGACGTCGTCCTCGCGGGCCTCAACCACAAGATGGGCTACCGCGGCACGGTCAACACCGTGCTCGGCTTCGGCGAGGGGGTGCACACGCCCGGTGGTGCGCCCGGGGCGGTCGGGTACCTCGTCGGCGAGCCCCACCGCGGGCTGGCCTACATGTTCCACATGATGAACGAGGCCCGGATCGGCGTCGGCCTCGGGGCCGCGGCGCTCGGCTACACCGGCTACCTCAAGGCGCTCCAGTACGCCCGCGAGCGCCCGCAGGGCCGGCCGATCGCCTCGAAGGACCCGGCCGAGCCGCAGGTCCCGATCGCCCGGCACGCCGACGTGCGGCGGATGCTGCTCAAGCAGAAGAGCTACGTCGAGGGCGCGATGGCGCTGCTCCTGTACTGCGCGAAGCTCGGCGACGACGAGCGCACGCTCGAGGACGAGGAGGCCCGCGCGCGGGCGCACCTGCTGCTCGACGTGCTCACGCCGATCGCGAAGTCCTGGCCGTCGCAGTGGTGCCTGGAGGCCAACTCGCTGGCGATCCAGGTGCACGGCGGCTACGGCTACGCGCGCGAGTACGACGTCGAGCAGCACTACCGCGACAACCGCCTGAACCCGATCCACGAGGGCACGCACGGGATCCAGGGCATGGACCTGCTCGGGCGCAAGGTGACGATGCAGGGCGGCGCCGGGCTCGGGCTGCTCGCGCAGGCGATCGGGGAGACGATCGCGCAGGCCCGGGACGCGGGCGGCGAGGCGGCCGAGCTCGCGGCGCAGCTCGAGGCGGTGCTCGGACGGCTGCTCGAGGTGACCGGGATCCTCTGGTCCGGCGGCGCCGCCGGGGCGGACGTCGCGCTGGCGAACGCCTCGCTCTACCTCGAGGCGGCCGGCGACGTCGTCGTCGCGTGGCTGTGGCTCGAGCAGCTGCTGGCCGCCGCCGGCCGCGAGGGCGACCTCTACGACGGCAAGCGCCTGGCCGCACGCTGGTTCTTCCGCGCCGAGCTGCCGCGCACCGGGCCGCAGCTCGACCTGCTCGCCGCGCGCGACCGCACGACGCTCGACCTCGACGAGGCCTGGCTGGGCTGAGCGGGCTCAGGGGCCGTCGAGGATCCGCCGCTTCTGCTCGGCGAACTCGGCGTCGGTGAGGACGCCGCGCTCGTGCAGCGCGGCGAGCCGCTCGAGCCGGTCGAGCAGCTCCTCCTCGGGGTCCTCGGCCGCCGCCGGGGTGCCGGGCGGCCGGATGCCCTCGGCCGAGCCCACCTGCACCTGCGCGCCGGGGAACGCCTGCTGGAGCTGGGCGACGATCGCCTGGGCCTCGGGCGGGATGCCGGCGAGCGGCGCGTCCGCCCCGGGGCCGGCCTGCCCGCGCAGCGCCGCGGCGAGCTGCTCGGCCTGCTCACGGCCGCGGTCGGCGTGGGGGACGACCGCGTCCCAGTCGATCTTCAGCTTGTGCGGGTCCGAGCGCGAGACGATCACCGGCAGCGCCTCGCCCGGGAACGGCCACTTCTTCGTCGGCGCGATGCAGTGCAGCTCGGTCGAGTAGGGCGCGATCCCCTCGGCCTGGATGACGAGCTGGAGGCGCACGTTGGCGCTCGTCGCCGAGTCCGGCGGGCGGGTGCCGGACACCACCTGAGCGGTCCCCGGGACCGGGTCCTTGATGCGCGTGAAGAGCCCGAGCACGGCCCGGCGAGTGTCGCGCACGGCGCCGGCGGGCACAACCCGGCGGCGCCTATTCCGCGCCCGGGGCCCCGACGTCCAGGTTCGGCAGCAGCGCGACGGCGAGGTCGTCGAAGCTCGGGCGCGGGTCGGGCAGGATCGGGCCGTCGGCGAGCGTGCGCTCGAGCACGCCGTCGCGCGAGGCCTCGAGCTCGCGGCGCAGCGCGGGCACGTCGACGCCGAGCAGGCGCCCGTCGCGCTTGACCGGGCGCCCGGCGACGAGCACGTGGCGCACGTTCGAGGCGTTCGCCTGCTGGACCACCGCGCCCGCGGGCTCGACCACACCGAGCATGTTGAGCCGGTCGCCGCCCGGGCCGACGACGATCACGTCGGCCTCCTTGCCGGGGGTCAGCGAGCCGATCCGGTCGTCGAGGCCGAGCGCACGGGCGCCGCCGATCGTCGCCCAGCCGAGCGCGTCGCGGACGCTGTGGGTGAGCGTCGTCGGGTCGGCGCGGCGCGCGTTGACGAGGTCGTTGTCGTCCGCGCGGGCGCTCTGGAGGCCGAGGCGCATCTGACTGAACATGTCGCCCGAGTTCGAGGACATGACGTCGCAGCTGAGGCTCAGCACGAGCCCCGCGTCGAGCGCGCGGCGGATCGGCGGGCGGCCCATGCCCATCTGCAGCTCGGTCTCCGGGCTCGTCGAGATCCGCCCGTCCGAGCGCTTCAGGTGCTCCCAGTCGCGCTCGGTGCACGCGGTGCAGTGCACGTGCACGATGTCCGGGCCGAGCAGCCCGTGGAAGGCGAACTGGTCCAGGCCGCTGGGCTGCGCCCAGACGCAGCCGGTGTGGGTCGCCATCAGCACGCCGAGCTCGCGCGCCGCCCGCACCTCGGCGCAGGTGTCGGCGAACGGGATCAGCCCCGGCTCGGTGAGCGAGAGGCCCATGGTCACGAGGTCCCCGGGCAGCGCGGCGATGTCGGCGTGCACGCGCCGGGCGTCCTCGAGCCGCTGCGCGTGCGCGGTGAAGTGCGGTTCGGCGCGCGGCGGGGCGAAGCAGCCGTAGGCGAACACGGCCCGGATCCCGGCGTGGACGAGGCCCTCGAGCGCGCGGTCGGCGTGCTCGGGCGTGTTCACGCAGTGCGAGAAGTCGAGGATCGTCGTGACGCCCGCGTCGAGCGCCTCGAGCGCGCCGGCGCGGTTGCCGGTGCCGACGTCGCCGGGGCCGTAGCGCGGGGAGAGCGTGAGCCGCACGCCGAGGAAGTAGTCGGCCAGCGTCCAGTCGGCGCACAGGCCGCGCAGCGCGGTCTGCCAGGTGTGGCGGTGGGTGTCGACGAACCCGGGCAGGATCACGCCGCCGTCGGCGTCGAGGACCTCGGCGTCGGTGCCGCTCAGGTCCTCGCTGGTGACCGCGGCGATCCGGCCGTCCTCGACGAGCACCGAGCCGCGCTCCAGCTCACCGATCGCGGGGTCCATCGAGAGGACGTGGCCGTTGGTGACGACGAGGCGCTCGCGCGGCATGGTCGCGCGAACCTACCGGGAGTCCTCCCCTACGCTCCGCGGCGATGACCTACTGCCTCGCCATGCGCCTCGACGAGGGCCTCGTGTTCCTCGCCGACACGCGTACGAACGCCGGCGTCGACAACATCTCGACGTTCCGCAAGCTGCACGTGCTCCAGCCCGCGCCCGACCGGCTGTTCGTGATCGAGTCGGCCGGCAGCCTCGCCACGACGCACGAGGTGCTCGACCGCGTGGAGCGCGACCTCGCGGCCGAGGGCGAGCACGAGAGCCTGGCGACGGTGCACCACCTGTTCGAGGCGGCGCTCTACCTCGGGCGGCTGCTGCGCGAGGTCGCCGAGTCCCATCGCGAGGCGCTCGGCGCCGACGCCGCCGCGACGCTGATCCTCGGCGGGCAGATCGAGGGCGACCGGCCCGACATCCTGCTCGTCTACCCCGAGGGCAACTACATCCGCGCGTCCGAGGAACGGCCGTTCCTGCAGATCGGCGAGAGCAAGTACGGCAAGTTCATGCTCGAGCTGGCCGTCGCCGCGCACGTGAAGCTGCCCGCGGCGGCGAAGATCGCGCTGACCTCGATGATGATGACCGCGCGCGCGAACCTCTCGGTCGGGCCGCCGTACGACCTCGGCGTCTACCGCAACGGCTCGCTCGCGCTCGACCACGTGCGGGTCGAGGCGGACGCCCCGTTCCTCGGCGAGCTCGAGGCGGTCTGGGCGCGCCACCTGGCCGAGGCGATCGAGGACCTGCCGGACGCGCCGGCGCGCCCGTGAACGCCGCCGCGCGGCTCAGCCCGGGCGGGCGTAGGTGACGGCCATGCGGCCCTGCTCGTCGTAGAGCGTCAGCTGCGGGCCGACCTGGTCGAAGCGCACCGCCGACTCGAGCGCCTCGAGGTAGCCCTGCTCCTGGCGCCGGGCCTCCGGGTCCGTGCAGGCGCGCTCGGTCACCGCTCCCGGGTCGATCCGGATCTTCGTGCCCTCGGCCTCGAAGGTTCCGCTGAACGTGTTGCAGCCGGTCGAGCCGGTGACCGTGCCGCCGGCGGCGAACTCGGCGGTGAGGGCGGCCTCGCCGAGGACGCCGCGGATCGCGTCGTCGAAGAGCACCGAGCGCGCCTCCCACGCGCCCTCGACCCCGGGCGCGCTGCCGGCGTAGACGAGCAGCGCGGCGCCCTCCTCGTCGCGCAGGCGCAGCGTGCGGTCCTCGATCGTCTGGATCCGCACGGCCTCCAGGCGCTCGGTGACGCGCCGCGCGACCTCGTCCGCCGGGCCCGCGCAGGCGCGGCGGGTGCTCGCGAGCGCTCCGAGCCGCAGGTTCTCGCCGTCGACCTCGTAGCCGCCGGTGAAGCGGTTGCAGCCGTCCTCGCCGGTGACCTCGCCGTCGGCGCCGAAGCGGATCCAGGAGACGACCTCGCCGGCGCCGCTGACGCCGAGCGTGTCGGCGTCCAGCAGCCAGGCGGTCTCCTCGAGCGGCAGCGCCGGCGGGACGGGGGCCGCCGGGCCGCCGTCGTCGCCGCCGCACCCGGCGAGCGCGGCGGCCAGGCCGGCGAGGACGAGCGGCAGCAGGGCGAGGCGCGGCATCCCGCGGATCCTCGCGCAGGGCGCGGACGCGCGGCGCCGGGCGGCATCGGCGAGGATGCCGCGGGTGCCCGCCTCCGCCCGTGGCCGCGCGTCCGCCGATCCGCTCGGGGTCGCGCTGTGCCTGCTCTCGGCCGCCGGGTTCGGGGCGATGGCGATCTTCGGGAAGCTCGCCTACGACGCGGGCGTCTCGACGCTCACCCTGCTGACGACCCGGTTCGTCTTCGCGACGCTGCTGTTCGCGCTGCTGCTCGCCGTGCGCGCGGACCTCGTCGCGGCGCTGCGCCGCGCGCCCCGGCGGGCGCTGCTCGTCGGCGTCGCACTCGGCGCGGTCGGCTACGCGCTCCAGGCCGGCCTCTTCTTCGCGGCGCTGCGCCGGCTGGACGCCTCCCTGCTCGCGCTCGTGCTCTACACGTACCCGGCGTGGGTGATGCTCGCGTCGTTCGCGATCGGCCGCGAGCGCCCGACGCGCCGGCGTCTCGCCGCGCTCGCGCTCGCCTCGGTGGGCCTCGTCGTGCTGCTCGCGGGGGCGTCCGGCGGGTCGCTCGACGCGCTCGGCGTGGCGCTCGGCCTGGGCGCCGCGCTGGCCTACACCGTCTACATCCTCGTCGCCGACCGCGAGGGCCCGGCGCTGCCGCCGCTCGCGCTGACCGCGCTCGTCGTCGCCGGCGCGGCGACGACGTTCACGCTGATCGGCGCGCTGAGCGGGTCGCTCGACGCCGGCTTCGAGGCCGAGGGCTGGCTGTGGCTCGTGCTGCTGACCGTCGTCTCGACGGCCGGCCCGATCGCGGCGTTCTTCGCCGGGCTGGCGCGCGTCGGCCCGAGCTCGGCGGCGATCCTCTCGAGCACCGAGCCGGTCGTGACCGTCGTGCTCGCCGGGCTCGTCTTCGGCGAGGTCCTCACCGGAGTCCAGATGCTCGGCGCCGCGCTCGTACTCGGCGCCGCGCTGCTGCTCGCCGCGCCGGGCCGCGTGCCCGCGCGGGTTCCGCCGGACTACTGACCGGGCGGCGGCGGGGCGTGGCGCGTGAGCCGGCCCGCAGCCCAGTCGGCGAGGCCGGAGACGTACCAGCGTGAGAACCGCCGGTCGGACGGCCCGCCGGCGAGCGCGGTGTGGACGGCCTCCTCGGCGAAGTCGGTGATGAGGCGCAGCGACGGCGCGAAGCTCGTCTCGCGGCCGCCCGAGCGGTAGACCTGGCCCTGCGACGGCGATCCCGCTCCGCCGGGCAGCGGCAGCGGGCCGCGGTCGAAGCCGGCGCTCATCGGCAGGCGGCCGCCGAGCAGCAGGTGGCGCAGCGTGACCTGCTGGACGTCGCCCCACGGGCGCGCGGGCCCGGCGAGCGCGCGCAGCGCGGCGCGGCGCCAGATCTCCTCGCGGGTGCGCTCCCCGAACCACGCCGAGCGCTCGGCCAGCAGGACGCGGTCGAAGACGGTGTAGAAGTCGGCGAGGATGCCGGTCTCGTCGAGCAGGTGCAGGACCGGCTCGCGGCCGAGCACGCGCCCGAAGACCTCGAGCAGCAGCTCGCGGCGGAAGCGCTCGAACAGCGTCGCGGCGACCGAGTCGGTCGCGTAGGTCGCGTCCCACTCGGCCAGCAGCTCGCCGTTGCGCCCGGCGGGCAGCAGCGGGCGCAGGACGTCGAGGTAGGCGGCCGCGTGCGGGGAGCGCAGGTCGCGCTGCACGTCGAGGCAGGCGGCGACGTCCCAGCCCTCGCCGCGGGCGCTGAGGCGCTCGGTGATGCGGTCGGCGCGGCTGGGATCCATCGCGACGGTGTGCGGGTCGCGGCGGCCGAGCGCGGAGAGGTCCTGGTTCGCCGTCACGAGGAACCCCTCCGGCGGGTCGAGCGCGCGCGGGAGGTCCTCCGGAGGGGCGAACCCGCGCCAGTCGTTGCGCGGATCCCAGCCGGGCAGCGGGACGAGCCCGCTCACGCCCTCGCGCCGCAGCGGCAGCAGCCCGGACATCTGGTAGCCGATGTGGCCGTCGCGGTCGGCGAGGACCCAGTTGAAGCCGAGCTCGAGGCGCCCGGCGGCGGCGCGGCCCTGCTCCACGCCGCTCGCGCGGAAGAGCGCGAGGATGCCCCCGAGCGAGGCGGCGCCGGTGCCGCTCGCGCTCGACCAGCGGGTCGCCAGCCGCAGCCCGGGCTCGCGCGGGTCGCCGTCGAGGACGCCGTGGCCGGGGCTCTCGTGGAAGGTGACCTCGAGCGGAGCCGCGCCGCGGCGGTGGATCGTCTCGCGCCGTTCGGGCAGCGGCTCCCAGGTCTCGCCGTCCGCGCTCAGGCGCCGCCGGGCGCCGTCGCGGCAGTCCTCGACCCACACGTCCGTCGCGTCCATGAACGCGTAGGTCGCGCCCCAGGCGAGGTCGTTCGTGCGGCCGACGAGCAGCCCCGGGATCCCCGGCATCGTCGCGCCGAGCCCCCAGCGGTCGCCGGCGCGCAGGCCGATCTCCGACCACACGTTCGGCAGCCGGCCGACCTCGAGGTGCGGGTCGTTCGCGAGGATCGCGCGCCCGCTCGCGGTCCGCGCGCCGGCGATCACCCAGTTGTTCGAGGCCAGCGGGCGCGGCAGCGCGACGTTCCAGCGGACCGCCGCGGGCACCAGCGGCTCGCCCGGCTCGAGGCGGCGCAGGAGCTCCGCGTCGAGCCCGCCGAGCTCGCCGGGGAAGAGCTCCTCGAGCAGCTCGTCGCCGACGCCGGCCCGCACGAGGTCGACGAGCAGCCGCTCCATCTCGCCCTGGCTCTGGGCGAGCGTGACCCAGCCCGCCATCCGCGCGAGCAGGATGCAGTCGGCCGCCGTCCACGGCTCGACCTCACGCAGCCCGGCGGCGCGCAGCTCCCACGGCACGCTCGTGAGCGCCTGGGCGGCGCCGTCGCAGTAGGCGTCCACCAGCGCGCGGTCCTCCGGGGCGATCCGCTCGGCCTCGGCGGCCGCGTCGCCGGCGAGGTCCAGGCGGCGGAAGGCGATGTCGGTGGCGACGAGGTCCTCGTCGTCGCCGAGGTGCTCGGCGAGCCGGCCCCGGCCCGCCAGGCGGGTGAGCAGCATCTGCAGCGGGCGGTCACGGCCGTGCCACCAGCCGAGCCCGCGGTACATGTCGGCCTCGGTGGCCGCCGACACCTGCGGGACCCCGGCGCGCCCGCGGCTGACGGTGATCGGGCCGTCCGCGCCGACGGGCGCGGCCGGGGCGCGCCCGCGGCGGGCGCCGGGTGTGCGGGGCCGGGCGATGGCGGCACTCTACGGGCCGCCCGGTCGGTCGAGTGGTCGATTCGCCGCCTCCGCGGCGCACAATCGACCGCTCGACGGCCCTCGAAGCTCGGAGATCGCCGATGGACGTTCGCGGGGCCCGGCGCTAGGGTTCCGCGGACCCTGCCCCCTGACACCCTGTCAAGTCCCCCGCGAGGATCCGCCGATGTCCGCCCGACCGACCACCCCCCAGGACGACCTGCCGATCGAGGAGCGGCTCGTCTTCAGCAGCGAGCTGTGGGCCGACGGCCCGCCGCACGAGCTGTTCCGCGAGCTGCGCGCGCAGTGCCCCGTGCACTGGTCCGCGCGCATGACCGAGTACCCCGAGGAGCCCGGCTACTGGTCGGTCACCACGTGGGACGGGATCTACGAGGTCAGCCGCGACTGGCAGACCTACTCGTCCGAGAAGGGCGGCATCACCGCCACGACGAACGTCGCGCTCCCGCTCGAGCTGATGACGTCGATGTTCATCGCCATGGACCCGCCCAAGCACGACCGGGTCAAGGCGCTCTTCCAGCGCGG
>JALOLQ010000231.1 GCA_025455895.1 Solirubrobacteraceae bacterium | reverse complement strand
CGCGCTCGCGCCCGCGTGAAGCGCATGCTTCGCCGGCGCCGCTCCCGGGTACTCCTGCCGCGTATGGCCGAGACCACGCGCTGGGTTGCCGCGCCCCCGGAGACCGCCTTCTCACTCGTCGCCGACCCCGCGTCGTACGCGCTGTGGGTCGTCGGCGCCGCCGCCACGGCGCCGCTCGACGAGCGCTGGCCGGCTCCGGGGGCGCGATTCGCGCACCGCCAGGGAACGCGCGCGCTCGTCGTCGAGGACACGACGACCGTCACGGCCGTCCGCGCCCCCCGCATGCTGCGCCTGCTCGTCCACGCGCGACCCTGGTTCGTCGGCGACGTCGAGCTGCGCTTCGAGCCCGAGCAGGGTGGCACGCGCATCACCCTGCGGGAGCGGCGGGTCGGCGGGCTCGCGCGGTTCGTCCCCCAGACGCTGCTGGATCCGCTCCTGCGGCTGCGCAACGCCGAGAGCGTGCGGCGGCTCGCGGCGATGGCGTGGGCGCGCCACCACGCTGCGCCGCCGGCGGCACGGGCCGCATGATCGGGCGGACGCACGGGCGCGTCCCGGTCGAGGCCGTCGAGCGGATCTCCGCGTTCGATCGCCCAGCGAAGCGTGCCGGCGCAACCGTGCGCGGCGCGCTGGCTGGGCGACCCGCGCTGCGCGAGGCGGTGCTCGACGTCGCCGGCGGCAGACACCGGGGCGCCGCCGATCGCCTCGTGCTGCTGGGCGCCCTCGCCGCGCTGCCGGCGGCGCTCACCGGCGCCACCGACTGGGCCGACACCGAGGCCGGCGACGACCGCGTACGCCGCGCCGGCGCCGCGCACGCTGCGGTCAACGGCGGAGCGCTCGTCCTGCAGCTCGCCTCGCTCAGCGCGCGCCGCCGTGGCCGCCGGAGGATGGGCGTCGGACTCAGTCTCGCCGCGCAGGGGCTGCTCGGCGCCGGCGGCATGCTCGGCGGACACCTCGCGTTCGCCCGCGGCGTGGGCGTGGACCAGACCGTCTTCGATCCGGGCCCGTCCGACTGGACGCCGCTCGTCGCCGGCGAGCCCGGCGCCGGGCCCTCCTCGGGCCGGGCCGGCGAGACCCCGGTCGTGCTCGTGCGCGACGGCGCCGGCATCCGGGCGCTGCACGACCGCTGCTCGCACCGCGGCTGCTCGCTGGCCGGCGGGCGGATCGACGCCGGCGCGATCGAATGCCCGTGCCACGGCAGCCGCTTCTCGCTCGACGACGGGCGCGTCCTGCGCGGGCCGGCGACGGCACCCCAGCCGGTCTTCGATGTGCGGCGGGTCGGTGAGGGCCTCGAGGCGCGCCGGCGCGCGTGACCGATGTTCGGCCGGCGCGCGCCGGGGGCAAAGGGGAGGCCCATGACGACCGCGCACCTCGCCCACGGGCTGGAGCTCCTCGCGTTCCTCCCGGCGTTCGCCGTGCTCGGCGCCGCGCTGTGGGCGAACCGCCGCGGCCGTCCACCCCACCACCCCGAGGAGGACTGATGCACCCCGAAACTGCTCGAACCCCGGCCCAGATCTACGCGCTCGCCTTCGGCATCACGCTGCTGGTCATCGGGATCGCCGGCTTCTTCGCCGACGCGTCGTTCGGCACCGGCGACGGCCTGTCCGGCGACGAGCTGGTCGCGTTCGAGGTCAACGGCTGGCACAACCTCGTGCACGTCGCCTCCGGCCTGCTCGGCCTCGCGCTCTGGCGCCGCCCGGACACCGCCCGGTCCTATGCGCTCGGCTTCGGCGCCGTCTACGCCGTCGTCACCTTGTGGGGCTTCCTCGACGGCGACACCGTGTTCTGGCTGCTCCCGGTGAACACCGCCGACAACCTCCTGCACCTGGCGATCGCCGCGGCCGGGATCATCGCCGGCCTGGCTTCGTCGCCCGAGCCGCGCCGCCAGACGCCTCGCGCCTCGGCGGTCTGACCGATGCGAGCGCTCACCTGGCACGGGCGTCGGGACGTCCGCGTGGATGACGTGCCCGACCCGCGGATCGAGGAGCCGACGGACGCGATCGTCCGCGTGACGTCGACCGCGATCTGCGGGTCGGACCTGCACCTCTACGAGGTGCTGGGACCGTTCCTGGAACCGGGAGACGTGCTCGGGCACGAGGCGATGGGGATCGTCGAGGAGGTTGGGCCGGACGTTCCCGGCCTGCGGCCCGGTGACCGCGTCGTCGTCCCGTTCAACGTCGCCTGCGGGCACTGCTTCATGTGCGGCGAGGGCCTCATGACGCAGTGCGAGACGACGCAGGTCCGCGAATGGGACAGCGGCGCGGCGCTGCTCGGCTACACGAAGCTCTACGGGCAGCTGCCCGGCGGGCAGGCCGAGTTCCTGCGTGTCCCGCAGGCCCACTTCGGGCCGGTGAAGGTCCCGCACGGCCCGCCGGACGAGCGCTTCCTGTTCCTCTCGGACGTGCTCCCCACCGCTTGGCAGGCCGTCGCGTACGCGGGCCTGGGCCCCGGCGCGAGCGGCGCCGTCCTCGGCCTCGGCCCGATCGGTGTGATGTGCACGCGCGTCGCCCGTCACCTCGGGGCGGAGGTCGTCATCGGCGTGGACCGGGTGCCCGACCGGCTCCAGCGGGCCCGTGCGAACGGCGCAATCGCGCTCGAGCTCGAGCGGGACGACCTCGCGAGCGCGGTCCGCGATCACACCGGCGGGCGCGGACCGGATGCGGTCATCGACGCCGTGGGCATGGAGGCCCACGGCGCGCCGGTCGCCGGCTTCGCCCAGGCCCTCGTCGGGGCGCTGCCGGCCCCGATCGCCCGCTGGCTGATGCTGACGGCCGGCGTCGACCGGCTCGGCGCGCTGACGCTCGCCGTCGAGCTCGTCCGCCGAGGCGGCACGATCTCGGTGTCCGGGGTGTACGGCGGCATGGCCGACCCACTGCCGATGCTGCGGCTCTTCGACAAGCAGGTCACCCTGCGTATGGGGCAGGCGAACGTGCGGCGCTGGATCGAAGATCTGCTGCCCCTGCTCACCGACGACGATCCGCTCGGCGTCGCGTCGTTCGCCTCGCACCGGCTCCCGCTCCGCGAGGCCCCGGAGGCCTACGCGGCGTTCCAGCACAAGCGCGACGGCGTCTTCAAGGTCGTGCTCGAGCCGTAGCCCTCGCCGGGCGCCGGCCGGTGAGCAGCCGGGCGCGGTGCAGGCGCGCGAGCCAGGCGCGCAGCACCGTGTAGGAGCGCCGCGGCCGGAGCCGGTGGTTGAGCAGCGCCGAGTCCCAGCTGGCCGGCGGGCGCTCGGCGATCCAGTGGTACAGGTAGATGCGCTGGATCCGGCCGCTCACCCGCCGGATCGTCCGGAACAGGTGGTCGGTCGCCCGGGGCGCGTGGGTGAAGCCCTCGGGGATCCGCGTGGGGCTGCGGTTGTTCCGGGCGATGAGGCCGCCGGTCTCGGTCAGCCAGAGCTGCCCGCGGGTCGCAGCCAGGGCACGCCGCGTGTAGGTCGTGCCGCCACGGTTCGCATCCAGGTAGTTGTGCAGGCCCCAGCGGGTCGGCTGCACGGTGGCATGGCGGCGGAACGCCCGAGCCCAGGCTGCGAGGTTCGGCTGGTCGACGAGGTCGGCGGCCAGCAGCGTGCAGCGCGGGCAGGTGGTCCGCAGCGTCCGGTACCAGGCGGCGACCAGGCGGGCCCGCCGGCAGGTGCGCTCGCCGCACATGTTCGCCTCGTTCCACGTGGAGAACTCGCGCACCCACGGGTAGCGGGCGCGGAACGCGCGGAAGGCGGCCGCGTAGCGCTCCGGCGTCGGGAGGTCGTCCGGGTCGGTGCGGGAACGCCCGAACGTCACGAGCACGGTCATGCGCGCGTCGCGCGCCGTCAGCATCCAGCGATCGAGCTCGGCTCGCTGCCAGCCGCTGGCCAGCGCGTCCCAGGCGACCAGCCGGCGCACATGCCCCAGGCGCGTGCGGCGGAACGCCGGCTCGGTGAGGAACGCGGGCTGCTGGTCGGCGACGCCGACCGTCACGGCGCGCGCCGGGACCGGCAGGAGGGCCGGCGCGGTGAGCGCGCCCACGACCATCGCGGGCGTCAGGCCCAGGAGGAGACGGAGCGGACCGGAGAGCGGCATGGACGCCTCGTACCCGGCGCCGGCACGAGCCAACCGGGGGCAGCGGCGGCCCGCCCGCGGGATCCGGACCCGCCGGCGGGCACGCTGCCGGTCAGGCGTTCGGCGGGGCGTCGCTGAGCTCCGCCAGCGCCGAGTCGCGGTCGCGTTCGATCGCGAGGTCGCCGATCGAGACGATGCCGACCGGGCGGCCGTTCTCGACGACGGGGATCCGGCGGACGTGGCGCTCGCGGACGAGGCGGATCGCGGCATCCACCGGGTCGTCCGGTGTGAGCGTCGCCGGGGTGGCGCTGCACACGTCGCCGACGCGGACCTCCTCGACCGGCCGCTCGGCGGCGAGGCCGCGGACGACGATGTCGCGGTCGGTGAGGATGCCGCGGATCTCGCCGTCCTGCACGGCGACGACGGTGCCGATGTCGCGGTCGCGCATCGCCCGCGCGGCCTCGGTGATCGAGGCGGTCG
>JALOLQ010000230.1 GCA_025455895.1 Solirubrobacteraceae bacterium | reverse complement strand
GCCCGCCGCCGAGGTCCTCAGCGGAGATCGCGTCGTCGAAGTCCTTGGCGGTGGCCGGGTCGATCGTGAACGTCGGCAGGCCGGTGAGGTCGCGGCGCCCCTCGGCGGCCTGCGGGTGCTCACGCGCCTCGGCGGCGGCCTCGTCGACCCGCCGCGGGAACGCGCGCCGCAGCCCGCGGTCGAGCATCAGCGCCTCGATCACGTCGCGTGCCACGTCCGGGCGGCCGAGCACGCGCAGCACCTGGGCGCGCCCGCCGCGCCCCTGGGCACGCACGAGCGCGAGCCGCCCGGCGCGCGCCTCGCGCGGGCCCTTGCCGACCGTCACCCGGCGGCCGCGTTCGAAGAAGCGCTCGCCGACGAGGAACTTCCCGCGGCCCTCGAGCAGGACGACGAGCGGTGCGTCCGGCGCGCGCTCGGGGCGCCGGCTCACGAGCGCTCGTCGCAGCCGGCCTTGTCGGCCGCCTCGTCGAGCGCCGTGCGCAGCGCCTCGTCGGCGCGGGTGTCCGGGTCGTCCTTGGCCTTCACGTCGGGCTGCAGGCCGGTCCCGGACGCCACGCCGCGCCCGCCGAGATTGCGCCCCTTCGGCGTGAAGTACTGGCCGGCGGTGATGTCGAGCGCGCCGCCGTTGGTGAGCTCGATGACCTCCTGGAAGACGCCCTTGCCGAACGTCCGCGTGCCGACGATCGTCGCGCGGTCACGGTCCTGGAGCGCGCCCGCCACGATCTCCGAGGCCGAGGCGGTCCCGCGGTCCACGAGCACCACGACCGGGGTGTCCTCGTCCACCACCGGGCTGCCGGTCGCCTCGAGCGTGCGCTCGGGCACGCTGCGCCCGCGCGTGGTGACGACCTTCCCGTCCGGCAGGAACGCGCTGGCCACGAGCTGGGCCTCGTCCACCAGGCCGCCGCCGTTGCCGCGCAGGTCGAAGACGAACGCCTGCGCGCCGCGCTTCTCGAGGCGCTCGATCGCCGCGTAGACCTCGGCGTGCGCGCCCGAGCTGAACTGGCTCAGCGCGACGACGCCGACCTTCTTCCCGCACACCTCGCGCAGCGTCGAGGCGACGACCGGCACGGTGACCTGGCTGCGCGTGAGCGTGAGGTCGCGGTCCTGCCCGTCGCGGCGCACGGTGATGCGCACGTCGGTCCCCGAGGGCCCCTTGATGAGCGTCGTGGCGGCCGCGCTGTCCTTGCCCTTCAGCGACTCGCCGCCGGCGCGGACGATCAGGTCGCCGTTGCGGATCCCGGCGCGCTCGGCCGGCGAGCCGTCGAACACCTGCATGACGCGCAGGCCGGCGGGGTCCTCGGCGACCGTCACGCCGATGCCCGTGAAGCGGCTGCCCTGCGCCTCCTTGAAGCGGCGGTACTCCGCGGGGGTGAAGTAGTTCGAGAAGCGGTCGTCGAGCTCCTTGACCGCGCCGGCGATCGCCGTGTCCGCCAGCTGGGAGGACGGGATCTTGCGGTAGTAGGACTCCTCGATCTCGCGCAGCGCCTCGTTCACCACGCGCCCGGCCTCCGGGCCGGTCAGCGAGGCGCGCACGGGCTTGGGCACCGCGTCCGGGTGGCGCCCGCCGATCCAGATGCCGACGGCGAGCACCGCGAGGCCGGCGACGAACGCCACCACGGCGGTGAGCAGGTAGGGCAGGAAGCGGCGACGGCGGCTGGGCATGGCGGGGGCGGGATGGCCGCGGCCACCCGGCGTCCAGGGTAGAGGGCGCTCCGGGCCGGGCGGCGCGCCTGCGCGCCTACACCTGCAGGAAGCGGCGCAGCGAGATCGCCGAGCCGAGCGCGCTGACGGCGACGCCCGCGAACAGCAGGACGCCGACGAGCAGGCCGAAGCCGAGCGTCTGCGGCGCGGCCAGCAGCGCGAAGTCGCTCACCAGCGGATCGACGAGCGCGACCTTCATCACGCCCAGCAGCAGCACGGCGAGGACCGCCCCGAGCGCGCCGAGGATCACCGCCTCGAGCACGAACGGCCAGCGGATGAAGCCGTCGGTCGCCCCCACGAGCTTCATCACCTGCACCTCGCGCCGGCGCGAGAACACCGAGAGGCGGATCGTGTTCGAGATCAGCAGCACCGAGGCGATCACGAGCAGCGCCGCGAGCAGCCCGGTCGTGAGCTTCACCACGCGCGTGGCGACGAGGATCTTCTGCGTGTCGTCCTTGGAGGACTTGACCGCGTCGATCGCCGGGTCGGCGGTCGTCGTGCCGCCGCCGGGCGTCTGCGGCTGGAGCGCCGAGACGAGGTTCAGGGCCTTGTCCGGATCCTCGGGCGTGATCCGGAAGGTGTCCGGCAGCGGGTTCGAGCCGAGCAGCTCGTAGGCCTCCGGGTTCTTGGCCTTCTCCTCGCGCAGCGCCTGCGCCTTGCTGACGAACTGGACCTTCTCGACGTTGTCGGTCTTCAGCAGCAGCGCCTTCACGCGCTCGGCGTCCGCGGCCTTCGCGTCGGCCTTGAGGTAGACGTTCACCAGCACCCGGTCGCGCACGTCGTTCGCGGCGCCCGTGGTGGCCTGGACGATCGGGATGAAGACGCCGAGCACGAGCAGCGTGACGAGCACCGAGGCGAGCGCCGCGAAGCTCGGGACGGCGTTGCGCTGGATCGAGCGCAGCGCCTCGCGCAGGAAGAAGCCGATCCTCATCTCAGTGCCTCAGTCGCGGAACGCGTCGTCGAAGTCGTCGCCCGGCGTGCGCTCGCGGCGCGGCTCCGGCGCGGGCTCGCGCAGCAGCGCGCCGAACTCGGCGGTGCTCATGTCGGTCGGCGCGTAGCGGCCGGCGAGCTCGTCGCGCACGAGGCGCCCGGCGTCGAGCTCGAGCACGCGCCGGCGCATCCGGTCGACCATCGCCGCGTCGTGCGTGGCGACGAGCACGGTCGTGCCGGTGCGGTTGATCCGGTAGAGCAGCTGCATGATCCCGATCGAGGTCTCGGGGTCGAGGTTGCCGGTCGGCTCGTCGGCCAGCAGCAGCGGCGGGTGGCTGACGAACGCGCGCGCGATCGAGACGCGCTGCTGCTCGCCGCCGGAGAGCTGGTCGGGGTAGTGGTGGAGCTTCGTGGCCAGGCCGGTGAGGCGCAGGACGTCCGGCACCTTCGTGCGGATCTCCTTGCGCGAGTGGCCGGTGACCTGGAGGACGTAGGCGACGTTGTCGTACACCGTCCGGTTCGGCAGCAGCTTGAAGTCCTGGAAGACGACCCCGATGTTGCGCCGGTAGAACGGGACCTGCTTGTGGGTCAGCTCGCCGATGTCGCGGCCGGCGACGAGGACCCGGCCCTCGTCGGGCTCGAGCTCCTTGATGAGGAGCTTCATGAGCGTCGACTTGCCCGAGCCGGTCGAGCCGACGAGGAACACGAACTCGCCGCGGCGGATCGCGAACGTCGCGTTCTGGAGGCCTGCCTTGGAGACGTCGTAGGTCTTCGTGACGCCGCGCAGCTCGATCGCGTTCGCGGGGTCGCCGGGACGGGCGCCGCCCGGCGCAGGCGCAGCGGCGGCGCGCTGCGCCGCCTGCGCGTCGCGGGCGCGGAGATCTTCTTCGGTGGCAGCCATGGCCTTCCGGCGAGGTTAGCCACGGGCCGCCGGATTCCTTGCAGGTTCGGGTGCGTGCAAGCGGGGTTGCGGGGCGTGTGCGGTCCCGCGCGGCGGTCCGGCGCCGATGATGTCGAGAAACCGTTCACCACGAATGCTTTCGCTTCATCGTCCGGCGCGGCGGAGGGCGTGTGCGATCGGTCACGAATGTGGCGCGTCGGACCTCTCCGGCCGGTACGGTGCCCCGCATGCACGGATGCCTGCGCCATGCACGGATGCCTGCGCCATCTGCCCCTGCTCGCCCTGCTGCTCGCGCTCGCCCTGCCCGGCGCGGCCTCGGCGGCGACGTTCACGGTGAACTCGACGGGGGACGAGCCGGACCAGACCACCGGGGACCTGCTCTGCAAGACGGCCGGCGGGACCTGCACCCTGCGCGCGGCGATCACGCAGGCGAACGCCATCGGCGACGTGGACGGGCGCGCGCACGACGATCATCGACGGCGTCGCGGCGATCGACGCCGTGCTCGACCTCAACGGACCGGACCAGGCCGAGGTCCGGGGCGTGACCGTCACGGGTGGCGGCTACGGGGTGCGCGTGACCAACGCGGACGCGCTGCTCGAGAACGTGACGCTCCGCGAGAACAGCTTCGTGCTGGCGGGCGGGTCGTCCGTCGGCGCCGGCCTGCGCGTCGATGCGGGGGCGAACGTGACGGTGCGCCGCAGTTCGATCACGGGCAACACCGTCACCTCGACCGGTGGCTCGCAGGTCCGTGGGGGTGGGATCTACTCGGTGGCCGGCAGCACTCTCGCGGTGTCGACCACCACGATCGCCGGGAACGTCGTGGAGAGCCAGACCGCATCGCAGCTCGCCCAGGCCTACGGCGGCGGCATCGCGGCGGACGGCGCGGTGACCCTGCGCCACGTCACGCTCAGCGGGAACCGCGCGACCGGTGCCGGCGGGGCGGCCGGCGGCAACCTCCACGTCGGCGGGAGCGGAAGCGCGACGGTCGCCGACTCGATCATC
>JALOLQ010000229.1 GCA_025455895.1 Solirubrobacteraceae bacterium | reverse complement strand
TCGGCGACCGCCGCCCAGGCGGCGCTGCGCGGGTCCACGTGATCGCGGTGGATCGCGTGCACCTCGACGAGCTCGGCCTCGCCTCCGGCCGCGGTCGCCGCCGCCGCGTAGCGCCGCGACTGCCCCACGCCGACGACGCGGTCGTCGGTCCCGTGCACGAGCAGCGCCGGCATCGGCACCGGCACGCGCCGGATCGGGCTGACGAGCGCGTAGCGCTCGGGCACGTCCTCGGGCCCACCGCCGAGCAGCCGGTGGATCAGCCCGCCCTCGGTCGTCAGGCCGCCCAGGCGCTCGAGGTCCGTCACCGCCGCCATGCCGATCACGACCGACGGGCGCACCACCGGTCCGGCGCCCGGCGCCCCGGCCGGCAGGTCCTCGCGGCCGGCGGCCCAGAGTGCCAGATGGCCGCCGGCGCTGTGACCGAGCAGCGCGACGCGGTCGAGATCGAGCGGCGCGTCCACGTCGGCGAGCGCGTCGATCGCCTCCGCCACGTCCACGAAGGTCATCGGCCACCCCCCGCCCGACCGCCCGAGACGCCGGTAGCCCACGTTCCACGCCGCGAACCCGCGCCGGCGCAGGTCGTGCGCCAGCGGGCGCATGACCCGCCGGTCGAACCCGTCGCGCCACGAGCCCCCGTGGATCAGCACCACCACCGGATGCGGCCCCGGACCCGCCGGCAGGTGCAGCTCCGCCACGCCGAGACGGTGGTCGGCATAGCGGACCGTCCGCCCCGAGCGCAGCACGTCGAGGCCGATCCGGGGCAGGGAGGTCATGGGCACCTACGCCGGGTCCAGCTCGAAGACGACGCCGGCGATCTCGACATCGTCGCCGGGCTCGAACCCCGCGTCCTCCAGCGCCCGGATCACGCCCATGCGCTTGAGACGGCGCTCGACGTGGAGCAGCGCCTCCTCGTTCTCGAGGTCGTAGCGGGCCAGGAGACGCTCGACGGGCGCGCCGGTGACGCGCCAGGCGCCCTCGCCGAGGGGCTCGACGGCGAAGCTGCGCCCCGCCGCCGGGCGGAAGACCTGGTGCTCGGCGAGCGACTCCTGCGCGGCGAGCTCCTCGATCGCCGCCGGCGGCGCGACGGGCACGCGGCGCAGCAGGTCGGTCTTCAGCGCCTCGATCCCGGCGTGGGTCGCGCTGGAGGTGACGAGCACCGGGACCTCGGGCCCGAGCCGCGCGCGCCAGGCCGCGGCCGCCGCCTCGGCGTCCTCCTCGGGCACGAGGTCGGCCTTCGAGAGCACGAGGATCCGCGGCAGGCGTGCGAGCCGCTCGGCGTGCAGGCGCAGCTCGCGCTCGATCACCGCGTGGTTCTCCACCGGGTCGCTGCCGTCGACCGGCGCGAGGTCGAGCACGTGCACGAGCAGGCGGCAGCGCTCGACGTGGGCGAGGAAGTCGTGCCCGAGCCCGGCGCCCTGGCTGGCCCCCTCGATCAGGCCCGGGATGTCGGCGACGATCAGCTGGCGGTCGGGGCTCTCGAGCACGCCGAGGTTCGGCTCGAGCGTCGTGAACGGGTAGTCGGCGATCTTCGGCGCCGCGCGGGTCATGACGCTGATCAGCGAGGACTTCCCCGCGTTGGGCAGGCCGACGAGCCCGACGTCGGCGAGCAGCTTGAGCTGCAGGTCGATCCAGTCCTCGCGCCCGTCGAGGCCGCGCTCGGCGAAGCGCGGGGTCTGGCGCGTCGGGCTCTTGAAGCGCGCGTTGCCGCGGCCGCCGACCCCGCCGCGCGCCACCACCGCGCGCTGGCCCGGGACGACGAGGTCGTGCAGCGTCCCGTCGGGCAGGCGCACCTCGGTCCCCGGCGGGACCTTGACGACGAGGTCCTCGCCCTCGCGCCCCTGCTTCAGCGCGCCCTCGCCGTGGCGGCCGCGCTCGGCCTTGTAGTGGGCGCGGCGCTTGAAGCTCTGCAGGTCGCGCAGCGAGTCGTCGCAGACGAGCACGACATCACCGCCGTGGCCGCCGTCGCCGCCGTCGGGACCGCCGCGCGGGACGTGCGCCTCACGGCGGAACGACAGGCAGCCGTCGCCGCCGCGTCCTCCCTGAACGAAGATGCGAGCCTTGTCGTAGAGCATCTGACCACCAACCAGCCTAGGAGCCAGCATGGCCGAGAAGGTCTTCCTCATCACCGGCGCGTCGTCCGGCATCGGCGCCGCCACCGCACGCGCGGCCGCCGCCGCCGGCTTCAAGCTCGTCCTCGCCGCCCGCTCGGAGGAGAAGCTCGAGGCGCTCGCCGCCGAGTGCGGCGGCCCGCACGCCGCGCTCTACATCCCCACCGACGTCACCCGCTGGGAGGACAACGAGCGCCTCGCCGCGCTCGCCGCCGAGCAGTTCGGCGGCATCGACGTGGCGTTCGTGAACGCCGGCTTCGGCGCCAAGCGCGGCTTCTCGCCCGAGGACGCCGACTCGCCCGAGCACTGGCGCGACATGGTGCTCACGAACGTCCTCGGCGCGGCCTACACGATCCGCGCCGTCCTGCCCGCGATCAAGGAGCGCACCGGCCACGTCCTCCTGACGAGCTCGGTCGCCGGGCGCGTGGCGATCCCCGGGAGCCTGTACTCGAGCACGAAGTGGGCGGTGACCGGCATGGGCCAGTCGCTGCGCGCCGAGCTGGCCGGCAGCGGCGTGCGCGTCACGCTGATCGAGCCCGGGGCGGTCGACACGCCGTTCTTCGACAACCGCCCGCAGAACGCGCTCCTGGAGGAGGACATCGTCAACGCGGTCATGTACGCGGTGCAGCAGCCGCCGCACGTGGACGTGAGCGAGATCCTGATCCGCCCGACGGCGCAGGCGCTGTAGCTGCGCGCGCGGATGGCGTGCCCCGGCTTGACCGGTCGGCGCTCGTCGCCGATAGTCCGGGCATGGGGTGTCTGCGGACCGTGGGGCTGGTCCTCGTCGCCGTCGGGCTGGCCGCGGCCCCGGCGGCGGCGGCCACCGTGGGCGGGAGCCTCGAGGCGCCCGCTGACGGGTCGAGCCTGGTGGCCCCCAGCGCGCCGGGCGCCGTCTTCCTGCAGGTGCAGCCGGCGCCCCGGGCCGTGCCGTCGACCGGGGTGATCACGTCCTGGCGCGCCGACGTGGCCAACAGCGCGGGCTTCCGGCTGGCGATCGTGACCGACCGGGGCAGCGGCGTCTACCGGCTCGAGCGGCTCTCGCCCGCAGCCACGATCGCCGGAACCGGCGTCCAGACGGTGCAGGACCGCATCCCGGTGGCGGCGGGCGAGTACGCCGGGATCTTCGTGCCGCGCGAGGGCGGGTTCCCGACGCCGGGCCCGGCGGGAACGCTCGGCGTCAACAACGGCGTGACCGGAGCCGGCTACCTCCGCGGGGACGTGAGCACCCCGGGCGCGACCTTCAACTCCCCGCTCGAGACCGGGACGATGCTCCGCTACGACGCCACGCTGGAGGCGGACGCCGACGGCGACGGGTTCGGCGACCTCACCCAGGACGCCTGTCCGGCGGATCCCGCCCGCCAGCAGCCTCCCTGCCCCCTTCCGGTGGCTCCTGCGCCGCCCGGCCCGGCTCCGCCTCCCGGCGGGCCCGCGGCACCGGCCGACACGACGCCGCCCACGCTGGCGAACGTCGTGGTGAGCCGCGGGCGGCTGCTCTTCACGTCGACCGAGGCGGGTCGCCTGACGGTTCGCCTCACCCGGCTGCGCGAGGGCCGGCGCCGGGGCCGCGCCTGCGTCGCGCCGACCAGGAAGCTGCGCAGGGGCAAGCGCTGCGTCCGCCGCGGGCCGACCACGACGTTCACCGCGGCCGCCGGCGTCGGGGCGGGCAGCGCCGGTCTCAACGCGGGCCTCCTTCGCGCGGGCCGCTACGAGGTCGCCGCGACGCTCACGGACGCCGCCGGCAACCGCAGCGC
>JALOLQ010000228.1 GCA_025455895.1 Solirubrobacteraceae bacterium | reverse complement strand
GTGTTGCTCCAGGTGATCTCACCGGCGTCGACCTTGCTCTTCTTCGCCAGGATCACGTCGCGCTGCTGCAGGCGGATGTCGAACCCGAGATCGGTCGGGCCCTCGATGTTCGCCTCGTTCTGGCTGACGACCTCGACGTAGGGCTGGCCGAGCGCGGCGAGCTCCGCGAGCAGCGAGGCCTGGAAGTCATAGACCTGGGTGCCGGCCGGCGAGCCGTTGAACGGCGGGATCGGCGGGCCGTCCGGGATCCCCGTATACCACTTGGCCGCCTCCTGGAGGCCGATCAGGTCGGGATCGCCGTTGACGATGTCGCGGGCGAGGATCTTCGCGCGCGCCGGGAAGTTCGTCCGCTGGACGGTCTCCCAGATGTCGCCGCCGGCCTCGGCGAGCGCCGCGGGCGAGCCCGCCGTGATCGCGGGCGTGAGGTCCGCGCCGAGGTACAGGTTGAGGCTCATGACCTTCGCCGGCCGCGGGCCCGCGGACGCCGTGGCCGGGACGAGCGCCAGCGCCAGCAGCGCCGCCGCAACGAGCACGCCGATACCGCGGCGCGCACCGAGAGTGTGCATCTCCGTCTCCTCCGTTGGGACATGCGGCACCCCCACCGCCGCCCTGGCGCGACGCTACCAGGCCGCGTGAACCCCGTGTGAACGCCGGACGAACGAAGGGCCGGCGCGGAGCCGGCCCTTCTGCACTCTGGGTGCCGCCCGGTGCGGGCGGCGCGGCGTTCAAGGACGCCGCAGGAATCTGGGTCCTGCGATTCGGGTTGTCAGGCCCTGCGGTCCGGCGGACTGAGCTCGTCCATGGGACGGTCCTTCCGTTCTGTGGAGTCGTCGCCCTGAGCGACGTCCTTCGCTCGCGACACTACCACCGGGGAACGCCGGCGGACAGGGGGTCTGGCCGATTTGTGCACGACCCGTGAAACGGGGAGGTCACCGTCGCCCGGATCGGCTACCGTGTGCGACGTACGGTCGAGTTTCATGCTCGGCACCGCAGTGTTCAGCGCCCGCGTCGTTCGTACCCGTTCTCCGCGTTCGCAGTGCACGATTCAAGAACCGTGGAGGACCCACACATGGCCACCGGAACCGTCAAGTGGTTCAACGACGACAAGGGCTTCGGCTTCATCACCCCGGACGAGGGCGGCAAGGACCTCTTCGTCCACCACACCGCGATCAACTCGAACGGCTTCCGCACCCTCCAGGAGGGCGCGAAGGTGTCGTACGAGAGCGAGGCCGGGGACAAGGGCCCCAAGGCCGTCAACGTCTCGCCGCTCTAGGCCGTCGCTGAATCCCGGCTTCTCGAGGGCCCGCTCCGGCGGGCCTTCGTCGTTCTAGGGTGAGCCCCGTGGAGGATCCCGAGCGCCTGGCGATCGCCGAGGCCGTCGCCGCCGAGGCGGGCCGTGAGGCGCTGCGCGCATTCCGCGACGGCGTCGGCGCCGTGCGCGTCAAGCGCGGCCCGCACGACCTCGTCACGGAGACCGACGAGCGCATCGAGCGCTCGGTCGCCGCGGCGCTCGCCGAGCGCTTCCCCGCCGACGGGATGGTGGGGGAGGAGGCCACGAGCGACCGCCCCTCGGCGAGCGGGATCACCTGGACCGTCGACCCCGTCGACGGCACCTGGAACTTCGCCGCCGGGCTGCCGCACTGGTGCGTCGTCGTGGCCTGCGCGGACGCGGCCGGCCCGCTCGCCGGGGCGATCGCCGACCCGCTGCGCGACGAGCTGTGGAGCGCCGTGCGCGGGGGCGGCGGCCTGCGCTGCAACGGCGCGCCGGCCCCGCCGCGCCCGGTCCGCGCGATGGGCTCCTCGACCTGGGCCGCGGCGCTCGGCCCGCGCTTCGCCGACCCGCGCTGGCAGCGCCTGCGCGGGCGGATCGGTCCGATCCGGATGATGGGCAGCCTCGCGCTCGACCTCGCCTGGACGGCGGCCGGCCGCTACGACGCGTTCGCCTACTCGTGCAGCCTCAACCCGTGGGACGTGTGGGCCGGCCAGGTGATGGCCCGCGAGCAGGGCCTCGACGTCCACGCCGAGCCGGAGGAGCGGCTGCTGACCGTGCTGCCCGGGGGCTGGTGGGAGGACCTCGGGCTCGGCGCGCCCTGAGCGCCGCGCGGCCCCGGAACCGCGAGCGCCCCGCGGAGCGGGGCGCGATGCGGATGAGAGGACTCGAACCTCCACGTCCCGAAGGACACAGGCACCTGAAGCCTGCGCGTCTACCAATTCCGCCACATCCGCAGGCAGAGCGAGCGGTGACGATAGCAGCGGGTGTAACGCGCGGCGGGGCCCGGCGTACGCTCTTCTGCAGGCGGCGACGGGCGACGACCCGTTGCTATCCTGCGCCTCCCCGAGCCGCCATCGTCTAGGGGACTAGGACGCCGCCCTCTCACGGCGGAAACCGGGGTTCGAATCCCCGTGGCGGTACTCCCGAGACCCCCGCACGTGCGGGGGTTTCGTCGTTCCGGGCCGCGTCTCGGCCGGCGGCGTACGCTGGCGAAGCATGTCCGGCGAGCACGACCTCCTCATCGACCTGCACCGCGGCACCGAGCGCCAGGGTCCGGGCGGCACGGCGGAGACGCTGCGCGCCGTCGAGCTGGCCGGGCTCGACCGCGCCGCGCCGCTGCGGATCGCCGATCTCGGCTGCGGGACCGGCGCGTCCGCGAAGGTCCTGGCACGCGCGCTCGACGCGGACGTCATCGCCGTCGACACCGCCGAGCCGTTCCTCGAGGAGCTGCGCGCGGCGATCGCCGCCGACCCCGCCCTCGCCCGGATCACGACGCTCAACCGCTCGATCGACGACCTGCCCTTCGCCGAAGGCGAGCTGGACGTGATCTGGTCCGAGGGCGCGGTCTACACGATCGGCTTCGAGGCCGGCGTCGCGGGATGGCGGCGCTTCCTCAAGCCCGGCGGGACGCTCGTCGTCTCGGAGCTCACGTGGCTGACCGGGAAGCGGCCGGCCGAGCTGCACGAGCGCTGGAGCGGCGAGTATCCCGAGGTCGATGTCGCCTCGGCGAAGCTCGCCGTGCTCGAGCGCCACGGCTACCGCCCCGAGGGGTACTTCGTGCTGCCCGAGCGCTGCTGGCGGGACACCTACTACGCGCCCCTGGAGGCGCGGTTCGACCCGTTCCTCGAGCGCCACGGGCACCGCGCCGAGGCGGTCGCGCTCGTCGCCGCCGAGCGTGAGGAGATCGCCTTCCAGCGGCGGTACGCGGCGTACGTCGGCTACGGCGTCTACGTCGCCACCCGGCACGACGGGTAGCGTCCCGGCGCGTCAGGTCCGCGCCCGCGGATCCGACCCGGTCCCCATGCTGCGCCGCACCCTCGCCGCGCCGGCGCTCGCCGGCCTGCTCGTCCTCGCCGCCGCGCCGCCGGCGCAGGCCGCGCGCTGCTCGGACTTCCCCAACCAGGCGGCGGCCCAGCGCGCCGCGAACACCGTCGACGCCGACGGCGACGGGATCTACTGCGAGACGCTGCCGTGCCCGTGCTCGCGCGAGGGGGCGAACGCGCCGCCCGCGCCGCCCACCGGCGGCGGCGGCGACCCGGATCGCCGCCGCGTGCGCGTCGTCTCGGTCGTCGACGGCGACACGCTGCGCGTGCGCCTCGCCGACGGGCGCCGCCGCGCGGTGCGGCTGATCGGGATCGACACGCCCGAGATGCGCCGCTCGGGCGGCGGGCGACCGGAGTGCGGCGCGCGCGAGGCGACCGCCGCGCTGCGACGGCTCACGCTGCGCCGCGACGGCTCGCGCCGGCGCGGACGCACCGTCGTCCTCGTGCGCGACCCGAGCCAGGACGCCGTCGATCGCTTCGGGCGGCTGCTCGCCTACGTCGAGACGACGAGCGGCGCGGATCTCGGCCGGGCGCTCGTGCGCCAGGGCTGGGC
>JALOLQ010000227.1 GCA_025455895.1 Solirubrobacteraceae bacterium | reverse complement strand
CCGGCGGTGCCAGGGCGTGAGCGGCGCCTCGACGGCGTAGAACGGGTGCGCGAGCGCGCAGGCGATCTTGTGCTCGTGCAGGTAGGCGGCGCAGTCGGCGACGTCGCCGGCGTGGGCCTGGAGCCACTCGTGGTCTCCCGGGCTGATCCCCCAGCAGAGCACGTGCACCGCCTGCGGCTCGCCGCGGAACCGGGCGGTCAGCTCGACGGAGACGAAGACGTCGGGCCGGTCGGCGATCTCCAGCGCGCCGGAGATCGTGTCGTGATCGGTGATCGTCACAAAGTCCATCCCGCGCCACTTGGCCAGCGCGTAGACCTCCTCGGGCGGCGTCGCGCATTCGGGCAACCCGAGCGAGCGCTGGACCCCGAGCTTCGCGATCGCCGAGGCGGTCGAATGGCAGTGCAGATCGGCACGTGCGGTCACGGCGTCCCCTCCCCCGTCGTGGTCAGCGGCCGCCGGGGCGGCCGGGGCGGGATGCGGGGGCCGCCCGGCGCCGGGCGCTCGCGCGCGGAGCGCGCCGCGGCCGCGTGGGCCTCCCGCAGGACGCGCAGCGCCTCCCGGGCCGCGCCGGCGCGATGGGCCAGGGCGGTGGGGCGCGGGCGCGGCATGGCTCAGGCCGCCAGCCGCTCCTCGGCGGCGGGCGTGAGAAGTGCGGCCGTGGTGGCCTGCAGTTCCCAGAGCACCGGACGGTGCTGCGGCTGGACCTCCAGCAGGAGCGGCGCCGTGTGGCGTCCCGCGACCTCCGCGAGCCGCGGCCACGCCAGCGTGCCGGCGCCCGGGGCGAGATGGAGATCGAGCCGCAGCGGATCGACGCCCGGAGCCTGCACATCGTGCCGGCGGGCGCCGAAGTTGTCGTGCACGTGGAAGAGAACGACGTCCGGGGCGCAGGCGGCGGCGATCTCCGCCTCGCTCTCCCGGGCGCCCTCGGCCGTCACGTGCAGATGGCCGAGGTCGAGCAGCATGCCCGCCGCGGGCTCGTCGAGGCGGCGGACGAGGTCGCGGACGGCGAGCGGATCGTGGCTCAGCCGCCGCGTTCCCGCGAAGACCGGGGCCAGGTTCTCGAGCGCGACGGTGACGTCGAGCGTCTGCGCCCGCCGCAGGAGGTGCGCGAGCGACTGCTCCTCCTGCGCGGCGCGCTCCCGGACGAGCTTGGCCTCGCGGCCGCCGAGGTCCGGGAAGTTCAGCGCGTGGTAGGCGAGCAGTTCCGCGCCGGCCTCGGCGGCGTAGTCGAGCAGCGCTTCGATGATCCGGTCGCCCTCCGGCGTGCCGGCGCTGAGGTCGTCCGGGGCATGCAGGACGAGCCGCAGCCCGGTCGGGTCGAGCAGCGCGCGCAGCGCGCGGGCGTGCTCGCGGCGCTGTGCGGGCTCGCGCAGCACCGGGCGCGGCGGCGCGTGGAACTGGACCCAGCGGAAGCCCGCCCCGGCGTACTCGGCGAGCACGCGGCCCTGCGGCCACTGCTCGCGCGGGACGTTCAGGCCGAGCCGGGCGGCGAGGTCATGGGGCTCGCGGATCATCGTGCCTGGAGATTCGGCACGTTGCGGTTTGCAGGTGTTTTCTGAGCGTTACCTCAGCGTGAACATGCTGTGACCGCGGGCGGCGCGCTTGGACGGTTGATGATGCTCTCGCCCGCCATACGGGCTCGATCATCATCAACCCCCGGGTTGGTCAGACCGGGGCCGAGGCCTCGAACGCCTCGAGCGCGGCGTACGCCTCGTCGACCGCGCGCTTGGCCGCCGTGTGCCGGGCCTCGGACTTCGCCGACTCGTACTTCGTCGCCCAGCACGCGGGGTCGCTGAGCTCCTCCTCGACCCGTGCGAACGCGGCCTCGGCCTCCTCGACCGCCCGCTCGAGCCGCGCCTGCTCGCGCACGCGGTTCTTCGACGGGCCCTTGGGCTTCGGCGCCGAGCGCTCGACGGCCATCCCGTCCGGGCGGCGCGCGTCGCCGGCGCCGGCGCCGTTGCCCGTAGCGGCGGTGATCGGCGGCGGCGGCTGGGACGGCGGCAGGCCGAGCGCCTTGCGCTCCTCGCGGATGCGGGCGTACTCCGGCCAGCCGCCGACGTACGAGTGCAGCGTGTAGTCCTCGACGGCGATCGTGCGCGTGCCGACCGCGTCGAGCAGCGCGCGGTCGTGCGTGACGAGCAGCAGCGAGCCCGGGAAGGCGCGCAGCGCGTCCTCGAGCGCCTCGCGGCTCTCGAGGTCGAGGTGGTTGGTCGGCTCGTCGAGCACGAGCACGTTCGTCCCGCTCGAGACGAGGATCGCCAGCCCGAGGCGCTTGCGCTCGCCGCCGCTGAGCCCGTCGAGCGGCTTCTCGACGTCGTCGCCGGAGAACAGGAACCGCCCGAGCAGCGCGCGCGCCTCGTTCGGCGTCAGCCCGGTCCGCTTGACCGCCGCCTCGAGCACCGTCCGCGCGCCGCCCCACTCGAGCTCCTCGCCGTGCTGGCTGAGGTAGCCGACCTGGACGTTGTGCCCGGTCTTCAGGCGCCCGCCGGCGAGGTCCTTGCGCCCCGCGATCGCCTCGATCAGCGTCGTCTTGCCGGTCCCGTTCGGCCCGACGAGCGAGACGTGCTCGCCGCGCTCGAGCCACAGCTCGGCGTCGTGCAGCAGCGTCCGGCCGGGGACCTCCAGGCGCCCGTCCTCGAGCTCGAAGATCACGCGCCCGGAGCGCTCGGGCGCCTTGAACTGGAACCCGAGCTCACGCGTGTCCTTCGGGTCGCGGGTGATCCGCTCGATCTTGTCGAGCTTCTTCTGGCGCGACTGTGCCTGGCGGGCCTTCGTCGCCTTCGCCCGGAAGCGCTCGACGAAGCGCTCCATGCGTGCGATCTCCGCCTCCTGCTTGGCGATCGCCTTGCCGAGCGCCATCTCGCGCGCCGCCTGCTCCTTGCGCCACGCATGCCAGGGACCCTTGAAGAAGCGCGAGCGGCCGGCCTCGAGCTCGAGCACGCAGGTGCCGACGGCCTCCAGGAACCAGCGGTCGTGGGCGACGAGGATCACCGCGGTGTCGAGCCCGATCAGCGTCTCCTCGAGCCACTCGAGCGACTCGATGTCGAGGTGGTTCGTGGGCTCGTCGAGCAGCAGGAGATCCGGTGCGGACGCCAGCGCGCGGGCGAGCGAGCCGCGCGTGAGCTCTCCGCCGGAGAAGGTCGCGAGCGGCCGGTCGAGGTCGGCGTCCTGGAACCCGAGGCCGTGGATGTAGCCGGTCGCGCGGTCGCGCCAGGTATAGCCGCCGACCGTCTCGAAGCGCGCCTGCACGCCGGCGTAGCGCTCCAGCGCGCGCTCGTCGCCCTGGGCCATGGCGCCCTCGAGCTCGGCCAGCTCCGCCTCCAGCCCGAGCTGCTCGGCGCAGCCGCCGAGCACGTAGTCGCGCAGGCTCAGCTCGCGCTCGCGCGGCGGGCGCTGGTCGTGCAAGGCGACGCGCGCGCCCTTCTCGAGCACGAGCGTGCCCCCGTCGACCGAGGTCTGGCCGGCGAGCATCCGCAGCAGCGTCGTCTTGCCCGCGCCGTTGCGCCCGGCGATCGTCATCCGGTCGCGGCGCTCGAGCTTGAACGACACCCCGCGCAGCAGGGGCTCGCCGACCATGTCCTTGGCGAGGTCGGAGGCGATGATCACGGCCACGCCCCCATGCTAGGCGGCGGGACGCGGCGTCAGTCGCCGCCGGATCCCTGCGGCAGCCCGGTGCCCTCGCGCTGGAAGGCGACGAGCAGGTCGTTCTCGGCGGCGATCCGCGCGGGGGTCTCGTCGAAGTCGCGGAACATCGCCTTCAGGCGGCGCAGGCCCTCGGGCGGATGGGCCGCGATCTGCCCGGCGAGCTCGATCGCGATCGCCTCCGCGCGCTCGGCGGGCGCGGTGCGGTGCAGCAGGCCGATCGCCAGC
>JALOLQ010000226.1 GCA_025455895.1 Solirubrobacteraceae bacterium | reverse complement strand
GCCAAGACCGAGCGCGTCCCGCTCGAGGACGGCGACGAGGTGGCGGCCGCGCTGGCGCCCGGTCAGCCAGGCCCCACCTGAGCGGGGCCGACACGACGCGATACCGTGAGCGGATGGCCCGCAGCACCGAGCCCCGCCCCTACCGTCGCGGACCGGCACGGCATCTGTGGCCCTCGCCCGCGCGCCCGCTGACCTGGCGTGCGGCGCGGCGCGCGAGCGGCGACTACGGCGTGCCGGGCATGCCCTCCTGGCGCGAGATCGACTGGCCCGCGCACACCCGCAGCGCGCCGATCGACGGTGACCCCGTGAACTACGTCGACCTCGGCGGCCCCGGCCGCCCCGTCGTCTTCGTGCACGGGCTCGGCGGGTCGTGGCAGAACTGGCTCGAGAACCTGCCCGCGATCGCCGCCGCCGGGCACCGGGCGGTTGCGCTCGACCTGCCCGGGTTCGGAGCCTCGGCGATGCCGGAGGGCGGCCTCTCGATCCCCGGCTTCGCGCGCACGGTCGACGCCCTCTGCGCGCACCTCGGGCTCGGGCCGGTCGCGCTGGTGGGCAACTCGATGGGCGGGTTCACCGCCGCCGAGACCGCGATCCGCCACCCCGAGCGGGTCGAGCGCCTCGTGCTCGTCGACGCGGCCGGGATCACCACCACCGAGATCGGGCGCAACGCGCTCGCCGAGCGCTTCGCGAAGGCGCTGCTGAGCCGCAACCGCAGCTCACCTGAGGCCGCTCGCCGGATGCTCACCCGGCCCGGCTA
Source organism: Solirubrobacteraceae bacterium (assembly GCA_025455895.1). Classification (GTDB taxonomy): domain Bacteria; phylum Actinomycetota; class Thermoleophilia; order Solirubrobacterales; family Solirubrobacteraceae; genus F1-60-MAGs163. The sequence goes on along the minus strand of JALOLQ010000226.1, from coordinate 3,131 downwards.
CACGGCGCTCGGGATGGGCCTCGTCGCGCGCTACCCGACGCTGCTGCGCCGCGACCTGCTCGCCGAGCAGCTGCTGTCCGTGGGCGCGCCGGGCTTCATGCCCGCGCTGGAGGCGATCCTGCGCTACGACGTCGCCGAGCGGCTCGAGGAGGTGGCCTGCCCGACCCTGGTCGTGCAGGGCACCCACGACCTGCTGGTCCCGCTCGGCGACGCGCACGAGTTCGAGCGCCGGATCCCGCAGGCGATGACGCTGATCCTCGAGGACACCGGGCACGTGCCGATGCTCGAGCGCCCGCCGACCTTCAACCGCGCGCTGCTCGAGTTCCTCGACCAGGACGTGAGCCCCCAGCACCCCACCGCGCAGGCCTCGCCGCTGCTCGCCGCCGCGGCCGAGCACGGGGGCTCCGCCTGAGCACCGCTTGTGGCAGGGTGCGCTCATGAGCGCCTACCCCTCCGCCCCTCCGGACCGGATCGAGGCCGCGGCCCTGCGCCGCCTGCTCGCGCTCCCGCGCGGCGCGATGCAGCTGCTGGCCGGCGAGCCCGTCGAGCTCGACGGACAACGCCTGGAGACCGAGATCCAGCTGCTGCTGCGCGTGATGGCCGCCGACCCGCGGCCCGCGATGGAGACGCTCCCGCCCGACGGCGCGCGCGAGAGCATCCGCCACGCCGCCGGCTCGGTGGCCGGCGCGCCGATCGCGCTCGCGCGGATCACCGAGACGACGGTGCAGGGCGCCGAGGGCGCGCTCCCGGCCCGGCTCTACGTCCCGCGCGAGGCGCTCGCCGAGCCCGCGCCGCTGCTCCTGTACTTCCACGGCGGCGGCTGGGTCGTCGGCGACCTGGACTCGCACGACGCGACCTGCCGGCTGCTGGCGCGGACCGCCGGCGTTCGCGTGCTCGCCGTCGACTACCGGCTCGGCCCCGAGCACCGCTTCCCCGCGGCGCCGGACGACGCGCTCGCCGCCCTGCGGCACGTCCACGCGCACGCCGGCGACTACGGCGCCGACCCGGCGCGGATCGGCGTCGGCGGCGACAGCGCCGGCGGCAACCTCTCCGCGGCGACCGCGCTGCAGGCCGCGCGCGACGGCGGGCCGGCGCCCGCCTTCCAGCTGCTCATCTACCCGGTGACCGACAACGTCGCGCCGCAGCGGGCGGCGACCGAGACGACCTCCTACCGGCTGTTCGCGGACGGGTTCTTCCTCACCGCCGAGCAGATGCGCTGGTACCGCGGCCACTACTTCGGCACGGCCGAGGCGGAGCTCGCGACCGACGAGCGCGCCTCGCCGCTGCTCGCCGCCGACCTCTCCGGCGTCGCGCCCGCGCACGTCGTGACGGCGGGGTTCGACCCGCTGCGCGACGAGGGCGAGGCCTACGCCGCGCGCCTGCGCGAGGCGGGCGTGCCGGTCACGCTGCGCCGCCACCCCGGGCTGATCCACGGCTTCGTGAACATGGTCGGCCCGGGCCGCGTCTCGCGCGAGGCCGTGATCGAGATGGGCGGCGTGCTGCGCGCCGGGCTGTCCGCCTGAGCGCCGCTCAGCCGCCGGCGTAGCGCGAGCCCGGGCGGCCGTGGAGCTCGTTGTCCCAGAGCTCGCGCTTCTGGACGTACTCCTCGGGCAGCGCGCCGGCGAGCGCCTCGGCGGCGTCGAGCGCGCGCAGCGCGGCGCGGTAGTCGCCGACGCCCGCCTCGCCCTCGGCCATGAGGAGTGCGAGGTCGAGCGCCGCGCGGCGCTCCTCGCGCGCCGCGGCGCCCTCGGGCTGATCGGGCACCTCGCGGTCCTCGAGATGCCCGGGCTCGCCGCCCGGCTCGTGCTCGTGGGCCAGGAAGGCGCCGAGGTAGTGCCCGGCGACCTTGCTCGGCGGCCACCACAGCGGGCGGTGCGCGGCGACGTTCGGCGCGTGCTCCTGGCGCAGGCTCGGGGCGTTGATCGCGACGGTGGAGGGCGGGCGCTCGGTTCCGGGGTAGGCGCGGAAGTAGCTCGGCTCGTCGCCGGTGAGCAGCAGCCCGCGCAGGACGGGCTCGAACGGCGCCGCCTCGCTGCTCGCGCCGAGCGCGAGCGCGATGCTCGCCGCCGCCGCGTCCGCCTGCTGGGAGGCGATGCCGCCCTGCTTGAGCGGGAACGCGGTGCAGTCCCCGGCGGCGTAGACGTCGGGGACGCCCACGACGCGCTGATGGTCGTCGACGCGGATGTAGCCGTCGTCGTCGTGCGGGAGCCCGGCGATCCGCGGCCCGTGCAGGCGCGGGAAGGCGATCGCGCGGTCGGCGTGCAGCGACGATCCGCCGGCGAGGTGCAGGACCCCGTCGGCGTGGTCGCGCGGACGGGTGAGCGTGTGGAGCTCGATCGCGCAGTCCTCCAGGCGCGCCTCGAGATCCTCGCTGGCCGCCTCGCCGAAGATCGCCAGCGGGCGCTCCTCCGGCGTGACGACCACCAGGCGGACCGGCGGCGCCCCGTGCTCGCGCAGGTGCGCCTCGGTGAGCATGGCCAGCTCGTAGAGCGGCAGCGGCCAGCTCGTGCCGGGCGGGATCACGAACGCGATGCTCTGGATCTTCCCGGCCACCGCCTCGGCGAGCACCTCCTCGATCGCCTCGCGCTGGCCGAAGCCGGCGAAGGTGATCGCCCCGGGGAACGGATCCTCGGGGACCGTGCCCAGCGCGATCAGCAGCGTGCCGTAGGCGTGCTCGGTACCGCTGCGCGTGACGACGACGTGCTCGTCGGGGCGCACCTCGGCGAGCGCGTCGCTGACCAGGTGCACGCCGTGGTGGGCGGTGATCTCCGTCAGCGGCACGCGGCGCGTGGTGCCGCGGGCGAACGGCTCGAGCACCGCGCTGGCGCGCAGCACGAACTCGCGGTCCGGCGCCAGCAGCGTGATGTGCGGCGCCTCGCCTGCGCGAGCGCGCAGCGCGAGCATCGCCTCGAGCGCGGCCACGCCGCCGCCGACGATGAGGACGTTCTCCGGTCCGGGTGCGGTCACGCATCCGAGCGTAGGTTCCGCGCGGGAGGCGCTCATCCGGGGGAAGTACGGACGGGGCGGGCGCGCTCCCCAGACCGCGCGAAAGCCCCGCGGTGCGGGGCCTTCGAGTGGGCGATACTGGGCTCGAACCAGTGACCTCCTGCTTGTCGAGCAGGCGCTCTCCC
>JALOLQ010000225.1 GCA_025455895.1 Solirubrobacteraceae bacterium | reverse complement strand
TCCGCGCGAAGGTCGACGAACTGCTCGAGATCGTCGGCCTCGCCGGCTACCAGGAGCGCTACCCCGCGCAGCTCTCCGGCGGGCAGCGCCAGCGGATGGCGCTCGCGCGGGCGCTCGCGGTCGAGCCGCGGGTGCTGCTGCTCGACGAGCCGTTCGGCGCGCTCGACGCGAACGTGCGCGCCGACCTGCGCGCCTGGCTGCGGCGCCTGCACGAGCAGGTGCCGGTCACGACGGTGATCGTCACCCACGATCAGGAGGAGGCGATGGAGCTCGCCGACCGGATCGTCGTCATGAGCCACGGGCGCGTCGAGCAGGCGGGCGCGCCGCGCGAGCTCTACGACCGCCCCGGCAACGATTTCGTCATGCGCTTCCTGGGCCCGGTGACCGAGCTCGGCGCGGACCTCGTGCGCCCGCACGACATCCGCATCACCGCCGAGGACGAGGGCGGCGCCCACGAGGCAATGGTCGGCCGGATCGTGCACCTGGGCTTCGAGGTGCGCATCGAGCTCGTGCTGGCCGACGGCGCGGCGATCGCCGTCCAGGTGAGCCGGGGCGAGGCCGAGGCGCTCGACCTGCGCACCGGGGACGTCGTCTGGGTCGGCCCCGACCGGCCGGTGGGCGCGCGGACCCCGGCGCGCGTCAGCGCTTGACCCAGGCGTCCGGGTCGTCGGCCAGCGCGTCGATCTCGGCGGGCAGCCGGCCCTCCGCGAGGTCGGCGAGCGAGACGTGCTCGAGCACCGCCCGCAGGTTCGCGCGCAGCGCGACCCAGACCCGCGGCAGCGCCTGCGCGGCGCCGCGGCCCTCGAGCACCTCGGCGCCCTCGCCGCGCACCGAGGCCAGCGGGCCCTCCACGGCGCGCAGGACGTCGGCGAGGCTGATCTCGGCGGCCGGGCGGGCGAGCCAGTAGCCGCCGTCCGAGCCGCGGCGGCTGCTCACGAGCCCGCTCGTGCGCAGCTCGCTGAGGATGTTCTCCAGGAACTTCAGCGGGATCTCCTGCGCGGTGGCGATCCGCTCGCCCTTCACCGGGCCCTCGCCCTCGAGCGCGGCCAGCTCGGCCGCCGCGCGCAGCGCGTAGTCGGCCTTCGCGGTGATGCGCACGGCGGGCTCCCGCTAGCCGAGCCCGAGCCCGCGCGCGGCGTCCTGCACGAGGTCGAACAGCGGCTGCGGCACGATGCCGAAGACGAGGATCGCGGCGCCCATGACGAGCGCGGTGAGCTGGACCTCCCAGCCGCCGCGGCCCGCGGTCTCGGCGGGGGCCTCCGGCTCGGGGGCGCCGCCGGCGAGCGCCGGCAGGCCGGTCCGCGGGTCGGCCGCCCCCGGCTCGGGGGCGTCGGGCTGCGCGGCGCCGATCCACATCGCGGCGGCCACCGGCAGGTAGTAGGCCAGCGAGATCATCGAGCCGATCACGATCACGATGCCCAGCCACGTGTAGCCGCCGTCGGCCGCCGCCTCGATGAGGCGGAACTTGCCGATGAAGCCGGCGGTCGCCGGGATGCCGGCGAGGCTCAGCATCGCGAGCGTCATCGCGACCGCGGCCAGCGGCCGCTGCGTGCCGAGGCCGCGCAGCGCCTCGAGGTCGTCGCCGTGGCCGGTCTCGCGCTCGCGCAGCGTGACGACGGCGAACGCGGCGAGGTTCGCGAGCGCGTAGACGAGCAGGTAGAGCAGCACCGCCTGGACGCCGAGCTCGGTCACCACGACGACGCCGACGAGGATGTAGCCGGCCTGGGCGATCGAGGAGTAGGCGAGCAGCCGCTTGAGCGAGGACTGGCCGAGCGCGCCGACGTTGCCGACGACGATCGAGATCACCGCGATCGCGATCCACACCGGGCGCCAGTCGTCGACGGCCGGGAGCAGCGCGGTGTCGAAGAGGCGGATGATCGCCGCGAACGCCGCGGCCTTCGTCGCCACCGACATGAAGGCCGTCACCGGGGTCGGGGCGCCCTCGTAGACGTCCGGGGTCCACTGGTGGAACGGGGCCATCGAGGCCTTGAAGGCCAGGCCGACGACGCACAGCGCGACCGCGGCGAGGAACAGCGGGTCGCCCGCGAGACCCTCCTGGGTGACCGCGCGGGCGATCTCGCGGTAGTCGGTCGCGCCGCTCACGCCGTAGAGCAGCGCCATGCCGTAGAGCAGCGTCGCCGCGCCGACCGAGCCGACGATCAGGTACTTCAGCCCGGACTCGAGCGAGCGCTCGTCGCGCAGCCGGGCGGCGCAGAGGATGTAGAGCGGCAGCGAGAGCAGCTCGAGGCCGACGAAGGTCGAGACGAGGTTCTGCGCCGAGGCGAGCACGAACATGCCCGCCGCGGAGGTGAGCAGCAGCGAGAAGAACTCGCCGTGGGCGATCTCGCGCGCGGCCCGGTCGCGCCAGGCGAGCAGCACGGCCGGGATGCCCGCGGCGCAGACGGCGAGCGTCGTCAGCACGGTGAGCTGGTCGAAGCGCAGCGCGTCCTCGATCAGCAGCGTCTCGGTGTCCCACTGCCAGACGAGCAGCCCGACCGTGACCGCGAAGCTCAGCAGCGCGAGCAGCGGGACGCCGTGCGCGCGCACCGAACGCGAGCCCGCCAGCCCGACGAGCAGCACGAGGATCGCACCGCCGAGCAGCGCCAGCAGCGGCGACAGCGCCGCCCAGTCGATCTCCGGCGCCTTCACGGCGGCGAGCGGCACGAGGCTCACGGGCGCTCCTCCCCGGCCGGCGCGGCGGCGAGCGCCTGGCCGGCCTCGGCGGCCTTCGAGGCGGCCAGCGCGCCCTTCACGTCCCGCTCGGAGCGGCCGAGCCCGAACTGCGGATACAGCGACAGCGCGATGATCACGAGCGTCATCGCGACGACGACGATCCCGTCGCGCAGCGACAGCTCACGCGGCTCGGCGTGCGGGCCGACGCGGTTGTGCATCGCGCGGATGTAGAACCGCAGCGCGTAGGTGGCGGCCAGCGCGACGCCGATCGACGCGATGATCGCGATCACGATCTGCGTGTCGAAGAGGCCGAGCAGGATGAAGAACTCGCCGATGAAGTTCGACGTGCCGGGCATCGCCAGCAGCGCGAAGCTCAGCACGAGGAAGACCGCGGCGAAGACCGGCGCGCCCTTGGCCAGGCCGCCCATGTCGCGCAGGTCCTCGCTGCCGCCCGCGCGCGCGGCGAGCAGCGCGACGACGAGGATCAGCGGCACCGAGACGAGCGCGTGGTTGGCCGCCTGGAGCAGCGCGCCGTCCGCCCCGCGCTCGTCGAGCGCGAAGACCCCGAGCACCATGAAGCCGAGCTGGGCGAGCGACGAGTAGCCGAGCACGAGCCGCGCCTGGGTCGTCGTGAAGGCCATCACCGAGCCGTAGAGGACCGAGATCAGCGCGATGATCAGCACGAGGTCCTGGAACTCCGCGGCGCCCTGCGGGTAGAGCGGCAGCGCGATCGCCACGAACCCGTAGACGGCGACCTTCGAGAGGATCGCGGTGAACGCCGCGAGCGGCGCGATCGGCATCTGGCAGTAGCCGTCCGGCATCCAGCCGTGGAAGGGGAACGAGGGCATCTTCACGAGGAACGCCGCGGCGAAGGTCAGGAAGATCCACTTCTGCGAACCGCTCTCCACGAGGTTCGCGCGCAGGTCGGCGAGCCCGAAGCTCACCTCGCCGTCACCGGCCGCGAGCACGCCGGTGGCGATCGCCCCGACGAGCATCAGCAGCGAGCCGACGAGCGTGTAGACGAACAGCTTCAGCACCGCGGCGCCGCGCTCGGGCCCGCCCCACATCAGCGTGAGGAAGTAGAACGGCACGAGCATCACGTCGAAGAAGACGACGAAGAGGATCAGGTCCTGGGCCAGGAACGCGCCCACGACGCCGCTCTGCGCGAGGCCCATGAGGAAGACGTAGCCGCCCGCGCGCTCGGCCGGCTCGCCGCGCAGCGCGGCCCACAG
>JALOLQ010000224.1 GCA_025455895.1 Solirubrobacteraceae bacterium | reverse complement strand
ACGGTGGCGCCACGGTCACCACGATCACCGCCGCGAGCGTTCCGCTCGCCTCGGCCGCGTACGCCTCACCGACGCGTGCGGTCGCGGTCGGCGCGGCCGGCCAGATGGTCGTCTCCGCGGACGCCGGCCTGAACTGGACGCCGGTCGGAGGCGACCTCGGCGGCAGCTTCTCCCGGCTGCGCATCGGGACCGGTCCGCTGGCGGTCTACGCCGCGGGCAGCAAGGGCGTGGTCGGGATCTCCACCGACGGCGGCGCCAGCTGGAAGGGCGTCTCGGTCACGACGTCGGCGGACATCGCCGACACCTCGTGGTCGACCCCGAGCACCGGGTACGCCCTCGACGTGCGCGGGAGCCTCTTCCGCACCACCAACGCCGGCGCGAGCTGGCAGACGCTGAGCACCGGGCCGGGTGGCACGCCGCGCGCGGCGCTCGCGCTGCCCGACGGGCGCACGCTGCTGCTGATCGGCCCGCGCGGCGTCCGGCGCTCGCTCGACGGGGGCGCCTTCAACGCCGTCTCCGGCAAGCCGGTCGCGGGGGCGTCGCTCGTGGACGCCCAGCGCGCCGGGTCCGCCGTCGTCGCCTGGGGAACCAAGACGCTGCTGGTCTCGGAACGGCGGGAAGACGTGGACCGAGTCGCTCGCGACCGGGACGAACCAGATGTTCCACATCGCGTTCGGCTCGCGGACGAGCGGGTTCGTCGCGGTCAACGGGCTCGGGGACGACAGCGCCAGCGCCTACGTGCTGCACACGAGCGACGGCGGAGCGACCTGGCGACCGCAGGCGATCGGCACCGGCAGCGTGGACGCCCTCGTCGCCGGCGATGCCTCGCACGCCTACAGCCTGATCGGCCAGAAGTTCCAGAACCGCCGGCGGTGGCTCTTCGGGACCGCGACCGGCGGCGATGCCGGATCGGTCCCGAGCCTGAAGATCGCGGCCAAGCCCGCGTCGTTCACCAAGAAGTCGCTGAAGAAGGCCAAGTACAAGGTGACGATCACGGGCACCCTCCAGGGTGCCGAGGGTGGCGAGCAGGTCGTCGTCACGGTGCGGCCCCGCAGCGGCGGCCCGTGGCGTTCGCAGACGGTCACCGTCGGCGCCAACGGCGGATCGTTCTCGGCGGTCTTCACGGTCAAGCGCCCATCGGTCGCCGTCGCGCAGTGGCGCGGCGACAGCGGGCGACGCGGCGTCGGGACGCCGATCCTGGCGATCAAGGTCAGGTAGCCGGAGCGGGCACGGGCGCGCGACCGGTCAGGGGGATCTACGGGAAGAGGTCCTCCTCGACCGGGCGCACCAGGGCGCCGGCGCCGGGGCCGTGCTCGGCGGTGACGAACCGCTCGAGCCCGCGCAGGCGCACCGCGGGCAGGCCGGCGTCCTTGCCGCGCACGAGGTCGGCGGCGGCGGCCGCCTCGTCGGCCACGGCGATCCACGTGGCGCTGAGCTCCCGGCCCGCGGCGTCCGTCCGCCCGCGCCAGTCCTCGAGCGGCGCGAGGCCCGCGATCCCGATCGCCACGTCGCACTGGCCGTGGCGCCAGGCGCGGCCGAACGAGTCGCTGATCACGACGGCGGGGCGGCCGGGCAGCGCCTCGCGGAGCGCTCGCGCGCTCGCGTCCGGGTCGGCGGGCAGCGTGACGAGCCGGTCCGGCCCGCCGGCGTTCGAGGCGTCCACGCCCGCGTTGGCGCAGACGAAGCCGTGGCGCGTGCGGCAGATCAGGACGCCGCCGGCGGCGCGCACGATCGACGCGCTCTGGTCGAGCACGACCTGCACGGCGCGCGGGTCCTTGCCGTGCTCGTCGGCCAGGAACCGGGCCCGCGCCGTCGGCCGCACCCCGTCGAGTGCCACCACCGCGCCCTCGGCCTTCGAGACGACCTTGTGCGCGACGACGAGCACGTCGCCGCCGCGCAGATCGTCGCCGGCGGCGCTCGCGAGCAGCGCGGCGAGATCGTCGCCGGGGCGGACCTCCGGGATCCCCGGGAGCGCGAGCGCCTCGAGCGCCGCCATCAGCGCCGGACGCGGGCCAGCGCGTCGCGCGTGTAGACGGCCGCCTTCTTCGGCGCGCCGCCGAGCGCCTCGCCGAGCACGTCGAGGTCCGCGCAGGTGTCGACGTCGAGGTGCAGGCAGGGGACGTCCTCGATCCGCACCGCCGCGCCCGCCTCGCGCGCGAGCTGTTCGTGGCGCTCGCGGCTGCCGGGCCCGAACGACGGGCGGATGACGTCCGGCGGGGTGAGGAAGAGCGCGTTCGTGCCCGTGCCGTGGCGGTCGGGGACGATCACGACCTCGGGCTCGTCGGAGAGGCGCTCGACCAAGTGGTCGAGCTGGGCGGCGTCGAGCAGCGGCGCGTCGCCGGGGAGCAGCAGTGCGTGGAAGGCTCCCTCGCCGACGGCCCAGTCGATGCCCCGCTGCGCGGCCTCGCTGTGGCCGTCCTCGTCGCCGTCGGAGATCACCTGGTTGCCGTAGCTGCGCGCGAGCACCTCGGCGTTCTTCTCGCTGGTGACGACGACGACGTCGTCGATGTTCTCCGTGCGCCCGAGCGCCTCGATCACGTCGGTGAACATCCCGGTGGCCAGCGCGACGCGGTCCGACGGCCGCAGGCCGCCCTCGGCGAGGCGGGCCTTGGCCCGGTCGAAGCGCTTGACGGGCAGCACGGCGACGACGCTCATGACCCCGCCATTCTGGCAGCGCCGAGCACCGCGTCCGCCGCTCGCCGGCGTCCCGCCGCGTCGTCCATGCGCGTGTCGGCCCGGTGGACCGGGATCTCCGGCACGCCCCGGTCCTCGTCGGCCACGAGCACGTCGGCGATCCCGGCATACGCGCGGGCGATCCCGGCCGCGCCGAGCGGCAGCCCGGCCCAGGCCATGAACGCCGCCGTCGGGCCCTTGAGCACCTGCCCGCCGACGATCGGGGAGACGGCGACGACCGGGGCGTCCGCGGCGCGCAGCGCGTCGGCGAGGCCGGGCACGGCGAGGATCGGACCGATCGAGATCACCGGGTTCGAGGGCCCGATGACGATCAGCCGCGCCGCGGCGAGCGCGTCGAGCACCTCGCGCGTCGGCCGGGCGTCCTCGATGCCGTCGTAGGCGACGCCGTCCACCGGGCCCTCGGCGCGCTCGCGGATCAGGAACTCCTGGAGGCCGTGCCAGCGCCCGCGCGCCAGCACGCGGGTGCGCACCGGCTCGTCGCACATCGGCAGCACATGCGCGCGGAGCCCGAGCGAGCCCACGAGCGCGGCGTGCGCGTGGGTGAGCGATTCGCCGGCGTCGAGCCGCCTGCGGCGCTCCAGGCACCAGGCGAGGTCGCGGTCGCCGAGCGCGAACCAGGCGTCCGGCGAGCCGAGCTCGCGCAGCGCGTCCATGACGGTGAAGCTGTCGCCGTCGAGCCCCCAGCCGCGGGCGTCGATCCGGCCGGCGAGGTGGAAGGCGATGAGGTCCGGGTCCGGGGAGACGTGGGCGCCGTGGATCTCGGCGTCGTCGCCGGTGTTGGCGATCACGACGAGCTCGTCGTCGAGCGCCTCGTCCAGCGCCCGCGCGAGCTTCGCGCCGCCCGTGCCGCCCGCCAGGACGACGACCGGCGCGCCCATCAGACGCCGGTGAGCCGGATGCCCGCGTGCGTCTTGTGCTTGATGTTCACCGAGATCAGCAGGGCCGTGAGCGACTCGGTGATCCGCGCGTGCTCGAGGCGGCCGACGTCGAGCGGGCGCAGCCCGTCGATCTTCGCGATCAGCTCGATCGCGGCGGCCTTCGGGTCCTTGCGGTCGCCGCAGACGAGCACGTCCTCGCCGAGCTCGCGGCCCAGGTCGGCCAGCGAAGAGGCGCTGACCGTGTGCAGCGCGCTCACGACGTCGACCCCGTCGGGCACGAGCTCGGCGGCCTGCTGGGCGGCCGAGCCCTGCCAGACGCCGACCATCCGGGTCGGCTTGCCGCCGGTCGCGGGCGCGAGCGGGACGGTCGCGTCGATCACGAGCGTGCCGGGCTGGAGCGCCTCGGCGATCGCCTTGTAGGTCGCGGCGGCGCCGGTGAACGGGACAGACATGACGACGACGGGCGCCGCGGCGGCGGCCTCGGCGTTCTCGAACCCGCGCACGTCCGCCGAGGGGACCGCCGCGCGCACGCGCTCGGCCGCCTCCTGCGCCCGCGCGGCGTCGCGCGAGCCGATCACGACGGGGACGCCGGCCGAGCACCAGCGGACGGCGAGGCCGTAGCCGAGGTCGCCGGTGGCACCGAGAATCGCAACGGGCTGGGTCATGGGCGGCGCAGTCTAGTCCGCTGCTCCGCGGGGCCCCGGGGCGACCCCGCGCGCGCCGGGTTCGTCGCACATCCGTCCAGAACTGCGCGGTCTGTGCGCGTTCCGGCACGAAACCTGCAGGCAGGGAGCAGCCCCCTCGGCGGCGAATCATGTTCGGCGATGCTCGGGCCGAACGAGAACACGATGCTCGTGACGAGAGCAGGGACGATCACAGCGCCGCGAGGGATCACGCGGTCCGAGCGCGACGAGCTCGCCGACATCCTCGCCGAGGGTGCGGTCGAGGC